>JAQICP010000288.1 GCA_027858555.1 Vallitaleaceae bacterium | reverse complement strand
GTTTATTAGGTGGACTCGCAATGGCTACGATTTTGTCTAAAAAAACCAAACAAGATCCAGAGATTTATTCAGAGTTCCTCATATGGGCGATGATCAGTGCAATCATTGGAGCCAGACTTTACTATGTGGCTTTTTCTTGGGCTGACTATAAAGATAATTTGTTAGAGATATTTAATTTGAGACAAGGTGGCCTGGCAATATATGGTGGCGTTTTCATGGCATGTGTTGCTTTACTTCTATTTGCAAAAAGGAAAAAGTTGAATTTTTGGATTCTTGCTGATACAGGCAGTGTGGGTATATTTGTTGGTCAGATACTTGGAAGAATGGGTAATTTTTTCAATAAAGAAGCATTCGGTGGCTATTCAGATGGCTGGTTTGCTATGGCAATAAAACGTAGTGAAATGAAATATGTACCTCAAGTGTTGAAAGATAAGGTGTCATTAGTTAATGGTGTGGAGTATATTCAAGTGCATCCTATGTTTTTATATGAAATAGTATGGAATATCTTAGCGATGACATTTGTCCTTTTCTACTTCAAAAAGAGAAGATTCAATGGGGAGATATTTGCACTTTACTTCCTATGTTATGGCCTCGGCAGAATGTGGATGGAAACTATGAGAACAGATCAATTATTAATTGGTTCCACAGACATTCCGGTTTCTGTAGTGGTATCAATAATTCTCGTGATTATATCTGCTACATTTATCATCATCAATAGAATTAGGGCGAATCGTTTAGGAATACCATATCCTCAAGCTGTTATAGAGAGCATGGTAGTGGCAGATGAGTCTGATTCTACAGAATCAGCAGCAACTGATAGCAAGGTAGTTGATGAGGCAGTACTAGAGCCTGATGACGTCGTAGAACAAGCATCATCCAAGGACCTGCTGGCCAAAGATGAATCAGCAGATGAAAAGGAATCAACAGATACAGATGACAGCGATGAAATAAAGTAGCATAAATAACAATTAAGTTGATTATTGCAATTAACTGAGATGAATAAACGAAAAATAAGGCAGAATACCTATTTTAGGTAGGATGCCTTTTTTTTATGCCATAAAACACAAGATATTGTGTTGGAAACCAAAGTCAAAGCTATATGAAGTATTTCTTCTAGCAATGGCCATATAAGGTCTAATGGATTGGAATAATCCAAAGACTCACAATCTTATTTTGATGATTTTGCCGATTTATATACATAATAACCAATGAAGAATTTGGGAAGCAACCTATATTGCACATAGTTAGTTAACATAATGTGTAGTAGAAAAATGTGAAATGTACAAAATAAACAAAAAAGCAATAAGTATGTTGTATATGTTGGTAAATCTAATTAAATTGTTATGAGTTTTTATTGTGAAAACTCTTGTCATTTTCGGTATATTAGTGTAAAATGAGGTTAAGTGGTGCTGAGTGGTTACTCGGTGGAGACTTAGTGGATGTTGTGAAGAAAAGCGGTGAGGTCATGTTTTCAGGTGAATACACACCCAAATTAGATGATAAGGGTCGAGTTATCGTTCCTATTAAATTAAGAGAAGCGCTTGGATTCACATTCTTTGTGACAAAAGGATTAGATGGGTGCTTATTTATGTATAACGAAGAAGGTTGGACCAAGTTTGCTCAAAATATAATAGATGCCAATGGAAAAGATGAAGATGTCAGGGCGATTCAAAGATACTTCTTATCACCTGCATCACCAAATTCACTTGACAAACAGGGACGATTTTTAATCAATCAGAATTTACGAGAATTTGCAAAACTAGATAAAGACATCGTTATGATCGGTGTGGTCAATAGAGTAGAGATATGGGACGCGGAAACATACTTGAAACGTCAGATTTCAGCAAATGACGCTGGTAATTTACTTAAAAACATGGACATAAGAATATAAGTAGCTTTATTAAACGATAGTAAACGAACCGATTACAAATAAAATAATCGCCGGTCACTTTATTAACTCACATATAGAAGGAGGTCATCATATGACTTTTCAGCACGAATCGATTTTGTTGAATGAATGCATCAATGGCCTAAATATTAAAGAAGATGGTATTTATGTCGATGGCACACTTGGTGGCGCCGGCCATAGTATAGAAATTGTAAAGCGTTTAAGCAATAAAGGCAGATTGATTGGTATCGACCAAGATGATAGAGCCATAGATGCAAGTACGGAACGTTTGAAGGATTATAAAGAAAAAGTGATCATAGTACGTAATAATTATGTGGAAATCAAGCATGTATTAGATACACTGGGCATCGAAAAGGTGAGTGGCATTCTTCTTGACTTAGGTGTTTCTTCTCATCAATTAGATGAGAGCTCAAGAGGATTTTCATACATGCATGATGCACCTCTCGACATGAGAATGGATCAAAGACAAACCTTGACCGCAAGAGACATAGTAAATACATATGAACACGGCAGATTAGCTAAGGTACTCAGAGATTATGGAGAAGAGAAATTCGCATCAAGAATTGCCTCATTCATTTTAACGCAAAGAGAAATCGCACCTATAGAGACAACACACGAGTTGGTAGAAATCATTAAAAGAGCGATACCTAGAAAAAGTGCTGAAAAGGGTGGACATCCTGCAAAAAGAACATTCCAAGCCATCAGAATTGAGCTGAATCAAGAATTAACAGTCCTGAAAGATGCAATTAATCAGATGATCGATTCACTTGAAGATGAAGGCAGGTTATGCATTATTAGTTTTCATTCACTTGAGGATAGAATCGTAAAACACATGTTTAGAACAGCCTTTTTACCGTGTACATGTCCCCCGGATTTTCCAATCTGCGTGTGTGGCAAAGTATCAAAAGGCTTTATGATTAATAAAAAACCGATATTACCAAGTGATGAAGAAATGAGTCTTAACCCTAGAGCTAAAAGTGCTAAACTCAGAATATTCGAGAGGAAAGTAGGTGTTGCTGATGAATAAAAAAATTAAAACAAAAACTAGAACGCCATATGTATCCGGAAGCAATGCTTTACTACTTCAAGGCAACTATGGGACCTATAAAAACCAAAGAGCGCAAGCAACTAAGAAAAAAGGTCATGCACATAGTGAAGTTAATCAACAAAAAGAGCAATCTGGTGAAAGATTAAAAGAGCGGACGAACATAAGAACAAGCGCTAGGTCAAACAAGCTATCAAAAACAAATACAGCAAAAACAAATAAGTCCTTTGCAATTGTGCTAATGTTTGCTATGATAGCAATGTTAGTTTTGGTTATATCATTACTCAAAATACAGTTTGCTGTAACTGAAGCATCTGACGAAGTTATTAAAATTCAAAGAGAACTGGTGCAGATTAAGAATTCAAATGAACTTTTAGCGACTGAAATTAATCAAAGCATCGATATGAATGAAGTATATGCAATTGCAACTTCTGAGCTTGGCATGATACAACCTACAAAAGATCATATTCAATATATAGAGACATCACAATCATCTTATACTGCACAATATGACGCCATCAATGTACCGATTGATGAAACAGAAGTTACAATAGGACATGTACTTGGTTTTATAAAATAAGGTTGGTGATGGTTTATGAAAGTAGAGAACAATAACAAGATGATGAAAAGTCGCCTCGGAGTGCTTTTCATCATTTTTATACTTATTTTTGGCTATTTGATGATTCATCTAGGTGTCATTACATTTGTTGAAAATCAGAATTATAATCAGCGCGTATTATATCAATACGTATCTAAACAGACGATGTCAGATAATATAACCCCTAAAAGAGGAAAGATCATAGATAGAAACGGGATTGTACTCGCTGGAAATGTGCGTGTATATAATATTATTTTTGACCCTAACAGTATGATCAGCCAGCCAGAAGATATCCGAATAGCTTCAATGCAAAAAATCGCGACTGAAATTGATGGCGTAACTTACGAAGCATTAGAACAATACTTAATTGATATGCCGCTAATTA
>JAQICP010000245.1 GCA_027858555.1 Vallitaleaceae bacterium | reverse complement strand
GGTCAATGCCTTTTCTGTCTTTTATATAATACTTTTCACCTAAACTTTTTCATCCATATATTAATTTATGTATAGATCTACGTATTGATCTATGTATTTAGCTATGTATTTTATCTGCGTATTTATCTGTGTGCTTTGCTATGTATTTACCTATCTTTTTTACCTATGATATCACTTCAAAAATCTCCTTTAAACGGTGTATTGCTGATTCGATTACATCTATCTCAATACCCCTGTAATTGAGCACCAAAGTAGGTGCCTCTACGCCTTCATAAACGCTTACGTGGGCACTTTCATTGGCACCTGCATAAGCACTTGCATAGGTATATTCATGCAGTCCACTTATGTGGATGCCCTGCTCTCTGGCCCTAATGATAATGTCTTTTTCAAAGGATTCTATAGATAGCCTCTCCTCTTCACCTTTTCCTAATTGCTCTAGTTTATCCAATCGTATCAATACGTTCAGACCTGATTGATTCTTAATAATTGTCCCCAAACCTTTTAGTTCTTTCACTAGTACCTGGTGAATGTAATCAGTCTTCTTGGCATAATGTTTCTTCATACGATTGATATGCCGTCTATAATCACCTGTCTCGATCATATGAGCAAAAGCCAATTGCTCCAATTTGGAGGCAGACCCTGCATATCTTACATGCTGAAATGCTTCTTGTAATCCTTTAGGTAAGATGATATAACTGATTCTTATAGCAGGCAGGAGATAGGTCGAAAAAGATCCCAGATAGATGACCCTATCCTTTTGGTCCATACTTTTTAATGATGGCACAGGAAAAAGATCATATCTGAGTTCTGCATTATAATCATCTTCCAATATATAACTATCTGATTCATTAGCCCAATTCATCAACTGATATCTGTTTTCAATTTGCATGACTTTCCCTGTCGGAAATTGGTGAGCTGGACTGACATAACATACCTGTTTGCTCAAATGTCTAAGTACCTTCATATCAATACCATCTCTTGTTAGCGGTACTGGATTGATGGGACATCCGTGATACTCGAACAAATCCCTCACCTTAGAAAAACCTGGATCTTCAATAGCTAATCCATCAATAGACGGTCTGATAATTGCAATTAATTTAGTCAACAAGCTTTGTATCCCCGCATCTATATAGATATCTTCTGAAATCACTTCAATCCCTCTAGCCAAATATATGTACTGAGCTATTGCTCTACGAAGGGACATTTCACCTGCGTCATCTACTGGCAGAATTAATTGATCACTCATATTGGTTAGGACATGATTGATGTGCCGCTTCCAAACCCGCATGTCAAAGGCCTCAGAATCCACATATTCTCTCCGGAAATCATAGATTTTGGTTGACGCCATATCAGCAATATATTTATGCCCATCCTCTTCTATATATTCTATTTGATTATTTTTACTATGCAATCTGGATATACGTTCCCTATCATCACGCTGATTGCCATCTGGTTGCAATCCGTTCAAGCTACTTAATCTGTCTGGGCTTTTTAAGCCAGCTGAGTTGTCTATGCTATCGTAGACAGCTAGGTTGTCGTAGTTATCTGGGCTGTCATAACCGACTTGGCTTTCCAAATTATGAGTTCTGGCTAATTGATTGGCATAATAACCAACCCCTTGAATAGCATATACATACCCTTCAAGGAGTAACTGATTATATGCATTTTCTATGGTTGTTTTGCTTAGATGCAAGGATGATGACAGCTTTCTAATAGATGGTAGCGTTTCATCCAAGGGATAGGCACCTACCAGTATGTTCTCTTTGATTTCATGATATAATTTTCTATATTTCAGATCTTGCCCCATAGTGTCCCCTTTAATATTCGATATACTGACCCTTTTAATCATGTCACTTATGGTCTATTATATACTCAATCAAAGAAATTTCAAGAGGTGATTATATGAATACTAGTACAAAACGCATGGCATATACCGGACTGATGATGGCACTTTCATTTATCGGCACTTTCATTATTAAAATACCAATCTCGTCAACTGGTGGTTATATTCATTTAGGTGATGGTTTTGTCATGTTATCGGGCATCATACTTGGCCCCGTATATGGCGCTCTTGCTGCAGGTATCGGTTCAGCACTTGCTGATGTGGTCTCTGGCTATGCTGTGTGGGCTCTTCCTACACTGATTACAAAAGGTGCCATGGCTTTCATCGTTGGTTACGCTTACTTAAAACGGGACTCAAAATATATGAATACGATCCTGACTTTTAGTTATATCATTCTGTGGAGTGGCTTTATCTTGTTAGTGAGGTCTCTATATACGACGTCAACAGATAGTCTGACTGGTGAGCATCCATTTTTCGATATGATTACAGAACTATTAAACCCTAAGAATAGTGATCGACTAATGATCGTCATTATCAGTATGGCTATACCCCTTATACTGGTTGTCCTATATAAAGTTGTGAGTATGACTCAGAAAAAAGAAATATCATTGACTCTCAATATCTCATATGTGGTAGCTGGTTCGCTGATGGTGGTTCTATACTACATAACAGAAGTGGTTTTGTATGGCAGTTTATATCTACCGATTATAAGTATTCCTCTAAACATAATGCAATTCATGGTAGGCATCATTATTGTGAATCTAATAAAGCCTGTGAATAAATATGTGAAGCTGGATTAATCATTTAATCCCTACTGGATATAATTTTAACTAATTACTGAAATTTACTGGTTACTGCTTCATAGATGCTGCACGGTGGTTATGATCTGGTAGTTATTGTCTGGTGGTTATTGTTTGGTGGTTATTGTTTGGTAGTTGATTTACGGTTAGATGTCAATATCCAATTGTCAATATGTTGATATTAGCTAATAACAAGATGGCATGAATGATTAGCCCGATATGCGAAAAAGTTCTTGTATCATCAACCATAAACTCCCCTATAATGCCGAAAATCGTACCAGATATATTGGCCAGCATACCAACAATGGTTAACATACCAATTAACATCACATTACCATCAGTACCCTTACTATAAAAAGCAGTATATACAATTGAAATAATTAATAAACAAGCACTCACTAAGGCAAGTATGAATGAAACGATACTAAAAAGTGAGTGCTTTTTAGTTGTCAGTCTTAATTCTGTTTTTTTATTCCTTCCTCTATTACCCATTATGATCTCCATTTTTTTAGTGCTTCAATTGTTTTCACTTTTTAGTTGTTTGCTTTTTATTGGCTTTCGCATTAGTAGCTTTCGTCTTAGCCGCTTTCTTTTTAGTAGCTTGCATCTTATTAGCTTTTGTTATATCAGCTTTCTTTTTAGTAGCTTGCATCTTATTAGCTTTCGCTATATCAGCTTTTATCTTATCAATTCGACTTCTTCTAATATGTAATTGCCTATACAGCTTTCTAATATATAGATATAGCCAATAGCCAATCATTGCTCCAAGGGTATTAAGAATCAGGTCATCTACATCAAAAGAGCCCACAGACATAACAATCTGTCCCACTTCTATGAAGAGACTAACTATAAAAGCCCATAAGACAACGATATGAAAGTAGTAGTAAGTTTCTTTTCTTTTAAAAACAATGGGTACTATGAATCCCAGCGGCATAAAAGCAACCACATTACCTAATATATTCGCCATCAGCGCATTAACAGTTACCGACTGATGATACCTGATAAAGTTATAAATCGTTTTAAGAGGCACTAGATTATATTGAAATACATGGTTGTCATCTCGTCCAAATTCCGTAGCAAAAAATACCACATAACTTAAAATAAGAAAGTAAGCTACCAGTAATATGAATCCAATGACTTTAGCACTTATGCGTATGTTATTATGTTTCATGATGTCTCTCCCTAACGCATATAGAAGACAAGTGCACTTCTAAGTATAGTTAATGCCAAGCTCAGTATGCCTAAAACCAATCCAAAATAAGCGCTTGTCTTCCACCTACTGCCGAGTCCGATACTCACAAAAATAAGGCAGGCTATTGATACTACAATACCTGCAATGGGTATTAACCACATAAACATCCCTAATATCCCTAGCCCAAGTCCAATTGTACTAAAGTGATTACGTTCTCTGTATAATTTCATATGCTATCCTTTAATCGATTAAGTGTTTATTGGCTGATAATGCATTAGCACCAAATACGATAGAAATCGTGCCAATGGTAATCCCAACAATAATCAATACGATGCCAAGAACAATACCTGCACGTCCTACGTTACCTATTTTATTATGAATTTTATCGCTATACTCCAACATAGTGAACACTCCTTTCATGGCTATATTTATTATACCATGATTGATACATTTGGCAAATATTGACTGTGTATATTTGATAGTATTAATCTACAAGAAAGCATATTAAGTCATCGGTATAACCGGAATATAGAGCTTACTGACACGCTTACTGTCTTCTATATCAAAGACTTCTATATGAATTGATGTCACAATCTCATATGAAATTTTCGGCAAATAGTCATAATAGATATAATTATAAAAATAAGGCAATTCCTCTGAGTGCAAATTAAAATCAAATATCAAGTATGCCATCTTAGGTAATTTTTTATTGAGTAACGCATCACTGGCAGCACCATCCATGTTTTGCTGTCCGATAAAATTCATATAGCCCATAGCCTGTTTCTCTATCCAGCTAACTTTAAATAATTGGGCATTACCGTTAGTCTTCAAATCTCGCAATTGTTCTAGGGGCATATTGTATAACGTTTCATTCAAGCTATCTGAAAAATACCCCACGCCCATCAAAAGAAGACTATCAAGTAGTTCAATTCTCGGCTCAAAAATATAGTTATTGATAAACCATAGATAACCTTCACTGATAGGTTCAATACCGATAAATGTCCCGCTTGTGATTTCCTTTTTGATGACTGAAGGTGACTTTCCAAATTCAGTTGCACAAGCTCTAGCAAAGACCTCCGGACTACTAAATCCATATTCAAACGCTGCATCAATAATTCTACAATCCATATTTTTCATGTATGTGATTGTTTCAGTCAATTTCCTGCCTCTGTAGTAATCATACGGAGATTGACTGGTATATTTTACAAAAAGGCGTGTAAAATAATACTTCGAAAACCCAGCTTCACCAGCAATGTCTTCAAGACTTAGTTTGTCCTTTAGATTCTCCTCAATATACCTGACTGTCTTTATGATCAGCTTTATATCATCTTTCATCTATTTTCTCACTTATTGGACATATGAGATGCACTTCATCAGATATGCCTTTATCCCTATGTTTTACAATAAAGTAAGGTTCAAATGTATAATCTTTCAATTTTTCTGACCTTTCTAGATTACCAAGCCAGTCTTTTCCATATTCACTTGCAGTTAATTTTACATCTACCCATTTATAGGGTTCAAATGTCATAGTTGCTACAGGATACCTCATCTGATCTAGGGCTGCCATCCTTCCTCCTAACATAACCAAAGTTGTCGCATGCTCGAAGGATGTATCTAGAACCTGGACTTCATAAAAAGTATTTCTGTTAATGTGATCTATATGCTCTTCGATATGTTTTTGGTAGATTTCTTTATAAGTTCTGTATATCCCATGTCGTTTAATATTTGAGGCTTGGTTATTCTCCTCGGATTTATTATCATTATTACCTTTTGATGATTCACCGAAGATGGGCATCTTCTCTCTTATAGACTCACCCCAAGCGCTCATTTTTTCTCCAAAACCTTCCATATTACTTTCAAAACTGCTTCCCCAACCCTTTATATTGGCTTCCCAATTCTGAGAATTATTTTCAATATGCTTACCCATAGACTTCATCATGTCTCTAAGCCTATCTATCGCCTCATCCACATCATCTCTAAAATCGCCATCCTTGTGTTTATCATGCCATCCATTTACATTGTTCTTTATATCTTCTTTTATCTGATTACCCAGTTCACTTGCATTCCTTCGAAGGTCATCCACATTTTTCTGAAATACCTTATCATTTTCAAAATTATATTTTTTATGATATTCCGCCTTTTTACTATGATAGTCACCTTCTAGTAACGGTCCATAATGTACAACACCCGCAAGGTATATTGTTTCTTGATCCATAATTTTATATTTCATATTAACACCTCTTTCTGACTCTATTTTCCCATAATCAGTTAGGCTATTCATGATATATATTGCTTTCAATTACATAATCAGGTGTATTCATGACATTTCATGCTAATAACGACAACTATCACAGTATATAGGTGGATACTTTCCTATTGCAGAACGAGGCAATTGTTATGATAATTCATCGCCATTGCTTACATGATGATTACTATATATCCTTTAAATACTTCTCAAACATTATAGCTAATTCACTTTCTTTATATGGCTTACGTATGCTATCTGTAAAACCAAAATCCCTGGGTCTTGCAATGGTTGGATCTTCCGAAAAACCACTTGAAGCAAAAACAGGTGCATCAGGAAATATTTCTTTAAATCCTTTGATTGTTTCTTTCCCTCCCATACCGCCAGGAATAGTCAAATCGAAGATGGCCGCTCTAATTGTATTACCTTGTTTCTTTATTAAGGCGCATTGCTCTAATGCTTTTTCCCCATCAACTGCTAGAAGCGCCTGGTAACCCATTCCATTAACCATCTTGGCTACAATCTCTCGCATAAATTCTTCATCATCTATGACTAAAATAGTACCAATGCCTTTATGATCTTCGGCAATTATGATCTCATGCGTCACTTATTTTTGCTCAGATGCAGGCAAATAGATATGAAAGGAACTGCCTTTTCCAACCTGAGATTCGACTTCTATAAAGCCCTCGTGTTTTTGAATAATTGAATAACATGTAGCTAGCCCTAGCCCATTGCCCTTCTGTTTCGTACTAAAAAATGGGTCGAATATATACTTAAGTGTTTTCTTGTCTATGCCTTCTCCTTCATCTTTTATGGTAATTTCAATATATTTTCCATTTGGGATTATAGGTATTTCACCATCTTCAATATACTTATTATTCACTGCAATAGTCACTGTTCCTCCATTTGGCATAGCCTGCAGGGCATTAATCAGCATATTATCTATCACTTGACCTATTTGGTACTTATCAAAATCACATAGCCAAAGGTCTTTCGCTATTATAAACTCACTATTAATATTCGTTCCAGATAGAACAAATGTTGCATTTTTCTTAATAGCATACCCAATCTGACCCGTTGTTCGTTTTGGCACCCCGCCTTTAGAAAAGGTCAATAACTGCTGGGTAAGGTCTTTTGCTCTGTCGAATACCGATAAAGCCTTATCTAGATATCCTAATGCTTTCTCACTATCATTACATGACATTCTGGCCATATCAATATAGCCAAAGATTCCACCAAGTAGATTATTAAAATCATGGGCAATGCCACCTGCTAATATACCCAGTGAATCTAGTTTGTCAATTCTCTGCATATTACTTAACAACTTTTGTTTCTCTGTCATATCTCTAAACACAAGAACCACACCAATTATTTCACTATTCCTATTACGTATTGGGGCACCACTATCAGCAACAGCTCTTTCACTGCCGTCTTTTGATATAAGGACCGTATGATTTGCGAGTTCGATGATTTCGCCATCTGTGAGTACTTTTTTGACAGGATTCTCATGTGCTAATCTAGTACTTTCGTCGATAACATTAAAGACTGTTGTGATTGGCTTACCCATAGCTTCTTCTTGAAGCCACCCAGTTAACAACTCAGCCACTCGGTTCATAATCAGCACATTGCCTTCTATGTCCGTTGTAATAACACCGTCACCAATACTGCGTAAAGTGACAGCTAATCGTTCTCTTTCTTCGGCAATAGCCTTTTCTGCCAATTGCCTCTCTGTAATATCTTTATAGTTTAGTAAAATGCCATTAATATATGCGTCATCAAGATGATTCGTTGCTGTTAGCTCAACCATTTTATAAGAACCATCTTTACACCTATAACGATATTCAACTGTCTCACTGCCATGATCAGTACTTACGATTTTTTGAAATGCTAGTTTGGTTCTGTCTGCATCATCAGGATGCATAGTAAACCATCCATTTTTTCCGACTAAATCTTCAGGCTCCCAACCAAACCACTTGCTAATATTAGGGCTCTTATATGTGATAATCCCATTACTATCTAAAATGCCAATAACATCTGAAATACCCGCAACCATTGCCTTATGTCTAGATTCACTTTCACGCAAAGTAACTTCAGCTTCTATCACTTCTGTAACATCAATAAAACTAATGACCACCTCGACTAGCTCACCTGAAAGATCATAAATAGGTACGCCGTTCACAGTAACCCATGTAATATCTTCCGTATTAGCCTGACATATGCCAAGTGTTTCATTCTTGATAGCTTTTCGATTAGTCAGTACCTCGTTAACGGGATAATCCTCAAATGGTAATGGTGTTCTATCCTCGCGAATAAATTTCCAATCGGGATTGATGGCTTTTTTGCCTCTCATTTGGTCCTCTGATAAACCAAGTAATTCAGATGCCCTGTTGTTACTTATAATGATGGAACTATCTGGTGCATGAACAACCACACCTGCCCCTAAATGTTCTACAAGGCCACGGTATCTTTCTTGACCATCTTCTGTCTCTTTCATAATTCTTTTAAGTTCAGATATATCTGTATGCGTACCCAACATCTCTAAAGGCTTGCCGTTCTCAGTCCATAAAGCGACTTTTCCTCTATCAAGTAACCATACCCAATGGCCGTTTTTATGCTTCATGCGAATTTCAACATCAAAATTATCTAACTCTTTTTTTAACACTTTATCTAATTGAGCTTTTGCTTTTTCTAAATCATCAGGATGGGTAAGGTCTTCCCATTTCTCGAAACTGACAGGAGATAATTCTTCTAATGTATAACCAATTATTTCTGCCCAACGATCATTAATAATAATCACATTTTCAGGAATATGCCATTCCCAAGTGCCAACGCCTGTACCTTTTATGATGTTGGCGATATTATCTCTACTACGTCTAAGCTCTTTAAATTGCATTTTAGGTCCTGTAACATCCTGATAATGGGTTATAAAGTAACCCCGCTCTGGTGAGTAGACTTTAATACGAAACCATCTATTTAGAACTGCTGAAAATAATTCCATCTCTTTTTCGCCACCATTAATGGCTATTTCACCAAAACGCTTGATCCAATCGAAATCATACTCTATGAATTCGGGCAATACCTCTGAGATATTCTTGCCTATAAGTTCTTCTTCGTTTTTTCCTGTTGCTCTTGCATAAGCATAATTAGTTTCAATAATCGTATAATCACAAGGCTCACCCTTTTCATTAAGGATTATCTTATTATATGAATAGCCAATCGGAAAATTATCAATAATCGATCTGTAAAAACGTTCTTTACTGTCCACTTGATTATTTCCCTCTGTTTTATTATCCATCTTTTAACCTCCAGTTGATCCTTCAGATTACAGATAGTAAATACACACAATTTTGATATAATTATCTCATTCT
>JAQICP010000228.1 GCA_027858555.1 Vallitaleaceae bacterium | reverse complement strand
TTTTTCTATGATTATTTCCAAAAGATAACAGTAAACTAAAGAACCGCCGTGTACCGAACGGTACGCACGGTGGTGTGAGAGGACGCTAGTCAGATTAACTGACTAGCTCCTACTCGATTTCAGTAGGAAAGTACTTATTCAATTAATTTTCCTAGAAAATCTATATACAGATCAGCGTTTTTTTCTTTCCATTTCTCACAGATCGCGATAGCAGAATCCTTATCAAAGATGGTCAGCTTAATCTCCATGAGTAGGACGTCACCATCCTTCACATAACAGTGAACTAGATAATCACCTGAAAGACCAGGCATGTAATTGGCAACAATTTCAACGCTGGTTTTTATTTCTATGGCATGTTCTTCAAGGTAGGTATGTATCTCTTCCCTGGTACTTTCAGGTATTCTATTAGTGAAAAAAGATAGGGTGGTAATACCTTCGGGTGTGATGTGATAGATTGAATTATTACCGAGTTTCTCATTTCTAATAAGATAAGTATCTGTTAACTGATTCAGATATTCCTGTAATGAAAAATAGTTGGTATAGCCACTATCTAATACAAAATCAGATATTTGTGTATTAGACAGTCGTTGATTAGACTTATTTAACATATATAATATGATCAGCTTATTTAGACTTAGTTCTTGGTCAGATGCATTCATATCCGACTCCTTTCATATTGTATGGATTTATTGACAGTTTTTAACAGCGTCAGCAACAGCATCGGCAATACCGGGTAAAAATGGTGCAGGTAATATATTAGTGGTAGAAAGATTAGCCGGTGTTACCATATTAGCAATGGCATAAGCACTTGCTATCTTCATCTCTTCTGTAATCTGTGGTTTTCTGCCTTCTAGAACACCTTTGAAAATGCCTGGGAAAGCTAATACGTTATTCACTTGATTTGGAAAATCCGAACGGCCCGTTCCTACGATGCTTGCACCACCTTCAAATGCCAGATCAGGCATGATTTCGGGCACTGGGTTGGACATGGCTAGTATGATTGAACCTTTATTCATGGAGCTCACCATATCTTTGGTGACAACATCAGGTGCAGAAACCCCGATGAATATATCAGAACCTTTCATGCCATCACTGAGTGAGCCTGATAACTTTGATTGGTTAGTTACTATGGCCATTTCTTTTTTAGCCCAATTCAGCTTATCGTCACCTTCACATATAATACCTTTTGTATCACATAGAATCACATTGTTGAAACCATCACTAAGTAATAATTTTGCAATAGCAATACCTGCTGAACCGGCACCGTTGATGACTACCTTTACAGATTCCTTGGTTTTACCTACTAGCTTCAAACTATTGACGATAGCAGCTAAGGTCACAATTGCTGTACCGTGTTGATCATCATGAAATACTGGGATATCTAAGGTTTCTTTTAATTTTTTTTCTATCTCAAAACATCTTGGTGCAGCAATATCTTCAAGATTGATGCCACCAAAGCCAGGTGCTAGATAAGTGACTGTTTTTACGATTTCATCTACGTCAGTGGTGTCTAGACATATGGGGAAGGCATTAACATTGGCAAATTCTTTGAACAGAACAGCTTTTCCTTCCATGACAGGTAGAGCAGCTTCTGGTCCGATGTCACCAAGACCTAATACAGCCGTACCGTCTGTAACGATTGCAACGGTGTTGCCTTTCATCGTATATTTGTACACGTCTGATTTGTTTTCATGTATTTTACGACATGGTTCTGCTACACCTGGTGTGTATGCTATGGATAAAGATTCCTTGGAATCCACTTTTGATTTTGATATGATTTCTAGTTTTCCTTGCCACTTTTCGTGCATTACTAAAGATTTCTCGTAGATATTCATATATACCACCTTAACTATTTTCTTCGAATTTACGGTTAAAACATCTAGACTATAATAACAGAAAGCGTATAAAAAGTCACTATTTACTTGGATTCTTATGCTATAATAATATTAATAATTTGTTATGGGGGTAAAGATGAAACAGTATGTTATGGCCTTGGATCAAGGCACAACAAGTTGCAGAGCAATCTTGTTTAATCAAGCAGGTAATATCGTAGCATCAGCACAAAATGAATTCACACAGATCTATCCAAACCCAGGGTGGGTAGAGCATGATCCTATGGAAATATGGGGAACTGGGAGTGGTGTCATGCGAGAAGTTGTCGCTAAGATAGATATTGATGCCAGCGAAATAGCAGCAATTGGTATCACCAATCAACGAGAAACGACGGTTCTTTGGGATCGACATACCGGCAAGCCAATCTATAATGCCATCGTATGGCAATCCAGACAGACTGCTGATATATGTCAGCAGCTTAAAGATATGGGATATGAGGATTATATCAAGGAGACCACTGGTCTAGTTGTTGACCCTTATTTTAGTGGGACCAAGGTAAAATGGATTCTAGATCATGTTGAGGGTGCTAGAGAGAAAGCAGAAGCTGGAGACATACTTTTTGGAACCATGGATACTTGGCTGATATGGCAATTAACAGGTGGGAAGGTGCATGTGACAGAATATTCCAATGCATCAAGAACCATGCTTTTTAACATTCACACCCTTCAGTGGGATGAAGAGATATTAAAATTGTTAAATATTCCAAAGAGCATATTACCAGAAGTACGTAATTCTAGTGAAGTGTACGGGTATACAACGGATAACCTTTTTGGTGTTAGGATTCCAATTGCAGGTGCTGCTGGCGATCAACAAGCAGCCCTGTTCGGTCAGACTTGTTTTGAACCGGGCATGGTAAAAAACACTTATGGTACAGGTAGTTTTATATTGATGCAAACAGGAAAAACCCCTATCAAGAGCAACAATGGGTTGATTACTACTATCGCTTGGGGTCTTGAAGGACAGATCTATTATGCCCTTGAAGGCAGCATATTTATTGCTGGAGCTGCCATACAGTGGCTAAGAGATGAGATGCGACTCATATTCAGCGCAGATGAAAGTGAATATTTTGCTTCTAAAGTGGCGGACTCAGGCGGGGTGTATGTGGTGCCGGCATTTGCAGGGCTTGGGGCACCGTATTGGGATATGTATGCAAGAGGTGCTATTGTAGGACTTACAAGAGGTTCTAATAGAAATCACATCATCCGTGCTACGTTAGAGAGTATTGCTTATCAATCAAGAGATGTCATCGATGTCATGAGCACGGATGCACAGATACCACTTAAAGTAATTAAAGTCGATGGCGGCGCATCTGCCAATGATTTTCTGATGCAGTTCCAGGCAGATATACTGGATGCGCAGGTTATTAGACCACAGGTTATTGAAACAACCGCCCTAGGGGCAGCATATCTAGCAGGGCTGGCGGTTGGGTTCTACAAAGATCTTAATGCACTTAAAAATAAAGCTGATGTTGAAAAAAGGTTCATACCTGACATGACTGAAGAGAAGCGACATAAGTTATACAGCAAATGGCAAAAGGCTGTTACATTTGCCATGGGTTGGGAAGAAGCATGACGTTGAACTGACAAAGAGTAATCATATTTTAGACATGATTTTTAGGTATACTCATGAGATTAATCGAGTGAGGTGAAACAGTGACATTTATATTCAATATAGTATTTGATTGGGTAACGGTTGAATTGGTTTTTTTGTGAAAATGGAATAAGAAGTTAAGAAAGCCACACAAGTGGCTAGGCGTAGTAGGAATTATTGCCGCCTTAATACATGGGGTACATGTTTTATCATAGAGAATTGACGGTTTTAACTTGAGTATTTGACTGAACTTTTGTTTTACATAATCTCATCTATACTTATAGTTGGTTCGAAAAGCAGATCAATCATCACATTATCCACTTGAACAATTGGTCTAGAAGGTGAATTATTGTGTAAGAATACCACTTTTGCCTGTTCACCTGTGGATAATTTTATTTCTTTCCCCAGATAGTTATGAGCAATATTTTCGAGAAATACGAAGAGGAATTTAGTATCTAATAGTCCATAGCTTTCCTGTTCGAACATATTAATAACTTTAAAAGGCGAGAACTTCTTATGGTAAGAACGATTAGAAGTCATGGCGTCGTATATGTCTGCAATGGCTATTAACTTCCCAAATGGGTGTATATCAGGACCTTTTAGGCATTGAGGGTAGCCTGAACCATCTATTTTTTCATGATGCATTAAAATACCTAATTTAATATCTTTTGAAATATTTTGATCTTTAATAATCTGATAGCCGTGTAAAGTATGCTTTTTAA
>JAQICP010000172.1 GCA_027858555.1 Vallitaleaceae bacterium | reverse complement strand
ATCCTTGGACAACCCAGGATATCTTATTATGGACGCTGCTTATATATGTAATCTATAACATCGTCTTTATTAACAAGTGGTCTTTTTTGGTTGTATCTGGACTAGTGGCGATCAGTCTGATAATCTGGTTTGTATGGGCTTTTCGTACGGAGAATCTAACCGATCAACTGCTGTATTTGAATGATATAATTCAGATACTTATTGATGGTTTAAAAGGGGTAGGCATTCAGAGAATATATCAACCCTATATCTTAGGATTGATCGCTGTACTGCTAGCTGGGCTATTTCATGTATTTGCCATTAAGCATAGAGCCATGGGCGTCTTAACAATCATAGGTGCTTGCCTTTTTGCTGTTAATAATGAGTTTGGAACACTTTCTAGCAAGTATCTACTGTTTGTACTTTTAGGTGTTCAGATGATGGTTTATTTTATGAACATGATGAAGAAACATCAAGGCGATAAAGTACGCAGATTATACACTCAGGCACTTACTGCTGTGAGCTGTACCATTATATTTGTACTGATTACCTACATTATGGGGACTAATTTTAAGGATCCATTAGGATTTTTCGAGAACATATCCACAATAGATGTGCTAGAACGTCGTAGTAATGAGGGAAATAATAAACTGATATTTGCAGATGCGGAACGATTGGTTGATTCTGTGCATGCAGGAACAACGGTTATCTTCAAAGTCAAATCAGATACATCCGTTTACCTTAGAGGTGTGGTATTAGATAGCTTTGATGGGATAACTTGGCGCAATACGTATGATTCGAATTACAGCTCGACTTATTATGACAAGTTAAGTGAAGCCACTGATGTGAGCCGATTAAATACAACCATATTACCTGAACATCTAAGGGCAACAGGTTTTAGTTTTTTCCTATATGGAGATGAACTGAATGAACCATATGTTATGACGGAGGATATGACCACTTATTTTGTTGAGCGTAGTGTGAGCGTCAGTTATCAGAATCTTTATTCAGACATATTGTTTTCGCCTATCAATAGCTATACCCTATATGCTGGTGGGATTAGTGTCAGCGAAGACTCATCAGATATCCTTAAGGCTAATAAGAATCTGGAGAAAGATTATTCTTATGAGCTCAATTATCTGATGCCCATACTCAGTAGTGAAGGATTGATAGAAGTGATGAGGCATCCTAATATATATGGGATATCTCTGGGTGAAAGTGATGATCAAAGTCAGATAGTAACACCTGACAATATGAATAGTACCAGCTATGTGGACGACCCACTGTTGGCCGATAGTTATTTTGAACCTTTACTCATAGTACCAGAGACTACGACTGCTAGAACCATAGAACTGGCAGATCAACTAACAAGTGATTATGACAATGATTATGACAAAGCGAAAGCCATTGAACAGTATCTAAAATCTAATTATGCCTATAAGCTGGTTAATTTGACCTTGCCTGAGACGGGTGGCGACTTTGTTGATTATTTCCTATTCGAGTCAAGTGAAGGTTATTGCTCTTATTTTGCTTCCTCTATGGCTGTTATGCTACGAAGTCAGGGTATTCCATCAAGATTAATTAAGGGCTACGTTGCAAAGAAAAGTGAACGTTCTGTGGGTGGACAAGTGGGTGGACAAGTGGGTGGACAAGTGGGGATTGAAGAATTAGAAGGTATGCCGGTTGAACCTAGTAATGAAATACTAGTGCGGGATATGGATGCCCATTCATGGGTAGAGGCTTATATAGAAGGGTTTGGCTGGGTACCATTTGAACCTACCAGTGGTTATCAACTATATGAATCTTTGACAGATATCGAGTCATCAGATGCGCAACCAGACATACCTGATGAAAACAACCAACCAGAAACAACAGATGATAATAGTCAAGGTAGCACCATGAGTGCAGGTGAATCCATCAAAATAGTTGGCATATGGTTAGTTAGCTTAATTGTTTTAATGTATCTGATCTATTTTGGAATCATTAGGATGAAGCGCATTCGCCATAAAGCTAAATCAAGTTCAGAAAAATTACGATTACAACATGGACTGATATTGTTAGTGTTAGGTCATCTTTCAAGGCCAAGAAATAGTAATGAAACGTTAAAGAAATATTATGAAGCATTAAGTGAAGATAGCTTATTAAAGTTTTTACATCTAGAACGTTATTATGAAATGGTTGAGAAACTGTACTATTCCAGTGATCAGATTGATGATGATATGTATATTAGAAGCACAGATTATTACAGTAGAATTTTAACTTTATACAAAGAAAAACACAGATTCAAGTATCTGTATTTTAAGGCGAGATATAATTATTTTGATTGATTGATTGATTGATTGATTGATTGATTGATTGAAGTCTGTTGGATCTACACAAATTGTACCCATATTGAAAGACACTTCAAGGGATAAGGCGCGCACTTAATTGCGTTTTATTCTAGAGTGGTAATCAATTATATGAAGCTTTCAATAGTCAGATTATCATGTTGAACTAAATCAATGACTTGACCGTCAACTTCAACTAATGGTCTTGAAGGCGTCTGAGGGTGAATAAATACAATTTTACCAATACGACCATCTATCAGTCTGACACTGTTACCTAAGTAATTATTTGCTATATGTTGCAAAAACACCATAAGATATTCAGTATCCAAAATGCCATAGCATTCTTCTTCTAGTGTCTTAATAGCATGAAATGGATGCATTCTTTTTCTATGTGGTCTATCAGAAGTCATGGCATCGTATATATCAACAATACCTATTATTTTAGTATATTTATGTACTTGATCCCAGCTGATTCCGAGAGGATAGCCAAAACCATTCATCTTTTCATGATGCATCAAAACGGCTTGTTTGATGCCATAATCCAGATTAGTTGCTGCAATAAGTTTATAACCATAAACAGTATGTAATTTCATTTCTTCGTATTCGGTAGGTGTAAGTGGTGACGTTTTTTTGAGGATATCATCTGAGATCTTGGTTTTTCCGATATCATGTAACATACCTGCGATGGTTAGGTTCTTTATATCTTGGTCAGAAAGGTGTAGCCACTTACCAAATATGGTAGCCAAAATAGATACATTAAGAACATGTGTATAAGTAACATCATCCTTCGTTTGAAGACGGCACATAAATGAAAATAAATCACCTGAGTTTTTTACGTCTAGCATGACGTCATCGGCAATTTTAGTGATTGCTTCGGCATTAACAAGTCCGGTTGTAATAATCTGGAAATAGGTATCACCAATTTGTTCTGTTTGTTCTTCGTAAGTGTGCTCAAACTCTATGAATTTGGCAGTCTTTGTGATTGGCAGGTTAGCTTCAACATTAGCCTTTTTTTTGGTTTTAGGAGCACTGGGATCAATAACTTCTTCGAATATATAAATGGAAACTACCTGATATAATTCCAACTTAAGGATATGATTTTCATTTATAACTGTATCTGCTGGAATTAGGAACAAATCATCATCTGTATAGACATCTCGAGAGACAATCATGCCTTTTTGTATTTTATCGAGTTTAACATTGAGTTCAGCCATTTATTACACCTGTTCCTTTATACATTATGATTAGTAATTATAACAAAAACTACAATTAAAATCTACATATCTTTATTAGTATCATATAGTATTGCGAAATTCTTGTGAATACTTTTGAAAGCTTCTAAGATCAGTGGGTCAAAATGGCTTGGTTCAACACGTCCATCTCCCTGCACAATGATATCATAGGCTTTTTCATGTGTAAAGGCAGGCTTGTATGACCTGGGACTCCTAAGTGCGTCATATATGTCTGCTAAGGCTACAATTCGAGCTTCTATTGGGATCTCATCACCGATGAGGCCATCAGGATAGCCAGTGCCATCATATTTTTCATGATGTGACCTGGCAATACGTTTGGCCATTCCAAGATATGTTGACTTGCCAATAATTTCCTCGCCGTGAATGGTGTGATTTTCCATGATTTTGAATTCATCATCACTAAGGCTACCCGGTTTATTAAGAATAGATTCAGGAATGGTTATTTTGCCAACGTCGTGCATCTGAGCAGCGATTTCTATATCTTCCACAAAATCACTTGTCATGTTCATCTGAATAGCAAGGGCTCGACTGAAATCATTGACCCTTTTAATATGATGACCAGTGATGTCATCTTTTGATTCTGCAGCTCTTGCAAGTGCATTCATCGTGTATGTAAAAGCTTCGTGAATATCTTTCATTTTGCGTTTGACATTTTTCATCATATCGATTTTAACAGCAATTGATTTTAAGATAGCAATATCACTATTTATGATTTTTTCAGAATAATCATAGCAAAGCAGTAGGATGTCATCAGTTGATATGACAGCTATATTTCGTTCGGGATTGATGATTTCAAGTAATTCTTCAGGTAATAATTGTGCCAAATCTTCTATATCGGACAATTCCTGTGTGTTTAGATTCACGTAAAAACCAGTTTCTTTAGAATGTTCAAAATAAGAATCATTTGAATTATAAAGGATTAGTTGTTTGTAAGAAAGAGCAGAATCCTGGTTGTCATCGCTAATCAATGTTGATAATATATAAGCATCTAACTTTTCAAGCATCCAGATTATTTTTGGTCTATTAGTAAGAAAAGGCATATCTGTGTAGATCATCTTGAAATAGGCTTCGATAATACGGTTTTCATCTTCTGGGGTGGCATTCAAAAAATGATTCATGACTTTTTTATATTCGTCATTCATTAATGTGAAAGTATCATAACCGATACTTAGTGCATTGTAATTATTAGAGAAAACCAACAGTTGTCTCACAAGAGTTGGCAAAACCATTTTCAGATTAGATACCAAAATAGTAGTTAGATTTGTCAAAGGGTTAGGTAGCTTTAATAAGTCTGGATTATTAACTATGGCTATGGTCGGTATATAAGAGACCGATAGGGTAGAGCTAATTGATTCAAGGGTATCATAAGCTAAGGTGTCATAATATATGATGACACCTTTTGGTTGGTATTTATATATGTTGGTTAGTAAACTTGTAGCACTAGATAGGTATATATCCAAATTAAGAGTCTCGAGAATATCTAGTGTGAGCATTTTCACCTTGTCATCATTAATAACTAATAATATTTTTTCCATGGATTACTCCCAATTGGCTATTTTCGAAGCGATTATTTCGTTGCTTGTTTTATAAGATAAAGTGCCATCAATAGCCTTTATTTCATTGGCTAATTTAATGATCGGACCTAGAACAGTAGGGTGAATATCGGGTAGGTTTGAAAAATCCATTACCACAGTTAAAGGTTTGATGAACATGATCCCCCTGATTGCCATATCTAGAAAATTGTGATCTTTAGTCCCGATATGCGCATTGAATGTAATGATAAAAGCACCATCCACATTTTCTATCTGGAAGCCTTGTGTGGTATCGCGACTATCAATGACACTAATGGCAGCTAATTGTTCATCCTCACTTAACACTTCATTGATGATGCTAATGACTTTTTTTGCATCAATTGGTTTAACCACATAATGTTTTGCTCCGTTATTTATAGCATTAAATACCATTTTCTTTTGATTGACAGCACTGATCATAATGATTTTTGCATTACTGTCAATCTTAATGATTTGTTTAACTGCCTCTACGCCACTCATGATTGGCATGGAGATGTCCATAGTTACAACATCTGGTTTCAAATCCACATATTGAGTGACTGCTTGTCTACCATTGCTTGCTTCTCCGGCAATGACGTGACCTGCTTGTCTTATTATTGTTGCTAGATTTTTTCTCATTACAATTGAGTCATCTACAATTAATATTCTTGCCATAATAACCTCCTTAAGGTCTATTGATTATAGTTATATCCTTCGCCATTATCGATAACTAATAAATTGAGGCTCAGTGAGTCTGGTCCGTTTTCATAGACCAATGATACAATTTGTGATTCGGTATATTTGATATAAGCGTCTTTATTTGATATGACGGCAGGTATGCCAATGGACAAGTAGACACCTTCTTCATCTAATAGGCCAAGCACGTTACCGAGAATTGTATTGGTTATCTCACCAAGTACATCTTCGATATAATTAAGGATATCCTTATCTTCTATGTCTTCAAGCATAAAAGCCTTTGCAAGCTTTACACCCATGGGTTTGTTCGTACTGATGATCAATATGGCCTCGATTGAGCCTTTTATACTGATCAAGGCACTTACACGTTGAAGTGTAATGCGGTTGCTTTTTTGGAGTCGTGTATTGTCAATCTTGATATTGATACTCTCCAGGCAACGTTCGGTTGCTACTGTAATATGTTGTAATAGGTTTTCTGGCGTGAAAGATATAATGTTAGAATCTGTGATATAGGGTAGTGTGATTGTGAAAGTCGTGCCAACATTCTCAGTGGCAGTAACTTCTATTGAACCATTTAATTCTTCAACAGCATATCTTACGGCCGCAAGACCGACACCTCTTCCAGAAAGTGTCGTTACAGAATCCCGACTTGTTATGCCATCAGCAAATATGAGGTTGTGAATCTCATCGGTGGTAAGGTGGTCATCACTTGCAACGATACCTTTTGAAATGGCGTTCTTTAGTATATGCGCTGCATTGATACCACAACCATCATCACTGATAATAATCTTAAATCCATCTGGAAGTGCTTCAACTTGGCATTCGATAGAGGCTGCCTGTAGCTTACCGGATTCGAATCTCCGATCAGAAGTCTCTATACCGTGGTCCACACTGTTTCTGAATATATGAACGAGTGTTTTGAATACCTTTTTATATACGGTAGGATCTATATAAACTTCATCGCCTTCGATGTCGAAGGATTTTACGGATTTATTCAAGCGTTCACTAAGTTTGATGGTGTAATCAGGATATGTCCTCAGTAAAGATTTAACTGATTTGTGTCGGATACTTTGTATGATGGGCATAATCTTATTATATTCAGTACTTGATAATAAATTTTTGATTTTATTTTCGATATCACTAATTTTTTCATCTTTAATCGTGTAACTGGTATCGTCATATAAGAACTCATTACCAACATAACTTTCGATTATGGACAAATCATATTCAAGAGCGGCTACTAATTCTTCGTAATGTAGATCACTAAGAACCATGGGGTCATTGTCTTCATATAATGCAATCTCAAGGTCATTGAGATACCTGGTTGTGCTATCCATGTAGTATTGGCTAAAAATACCTTTATGGGTATGAATGTTTCTCAATGTTTCTTCGTATCCGTTAGTTGCTAATTGTGTGAAATTAGAAGAAGCAAATATCTTGTAATCTTCAATGATCGTCAGGAACTCACTACGATTTAGTAAGACCTTTACAATCATTTTAAGAATGTTACGTTCTTCGTCCATCTGCTTTTCTAGGGATCTTGTTTTCGTAATGTCGGTCATAATTAACAGCAATTGATCGACACCATTTTCGTCATATACGACTTTATATTCAAGATGTAGGATACGACAATTGGATTCGATTTCTTCTGGCAAAAGACTGAGATACAGGTCTTTTTGTTCAAAGTTTGCTGAAAACACTTTTTCCAACAAGGTTGAAACGAATTCTTGATCAGAGAAGTTGGAGAAAAGGGTTTCTATGATGGAATGACCATTGATTGAACCTTCTATTTGGCAAGAAATCATCTCTTCACATTCAAGACTATACTCAGGATTGATTAATAAATCAGCGCCAAAAGTTAAGAAACCTTGCCCCACATTATCTAACAGGTTTTGAAGCTTTAAGGTTCTACTTAAATAGGCATTATTGATGGAAGATAAACTATGGCTTCTATCTTCTAAGGCAAGGTTCTGAGCTTCGAGTTCATCAGTCTGAGCCTCAAGTTCTTCATTTTGAGCTTCCATAGTTTCAGCATATTCGCTCATTTTAGACATGATACTATTGGTTGAATCCATTAATTGTTGTACTTCTAAAACAGGGTTTTTAACATTGATAACCGTATTCATGGAGGTTTCTATATCACCTTCAGCAAGAGATACCATTTGCGTAGCAACACTTTCAACTGGACTTGTGATGATTTTGGATAATGCCATGGTAATTATTTTTATAAGTAGACTATTAATCCCTAATATTATAAAAGATAGGAATAGAATAAAGGCATAAAAGTATAGCAGGTAATTTGGATTAAGGCGTACGGTGATACGACCAATTTCACTAGGTTTATCTAGATTGCCTGGAGAATTATCCATTGTATCGTTCGGAGTATTTGAGGAATCTGTAGTGACTGTATCAGACGGTTCTAAGGATAGCATAGACGAATAATCAGATTGAAATACAGGTACAGAACTTTCGTTAGAAACAAGTGACACAAGTTTTTCTAAAAAAGGCGAGTCATTTGTAACCATCTTATCTGCAAAATAATTAGAGTATGCTGGGTTTTGGCTGGACTCTTTCATCCATATATTATATTGAATCAGATTAGGAAGGAACATCATAATATTAGATTTATGTGTTGTTTCAAAGTATAGATTTAACTTCTCTTCATCAAAAGTGATGTCTTCTTGTTCGGCATCAACAGAACTCATTTGAAATGAATCTACAATATACTTTAGGTATTCTTCCTTAGTCATATCAGCAGGTGCTTGTTCCCATCGGTCAGAGACGATCACAGACATCTGATAAGCCATATTGTCTGTGAAAACTTTTCCAGCGAGACTAGTAATCGCAGATACCAGTATAAG
>JAQICP010000154.1 GCA_027858555.1 Vallitaleaceae bacterium | reverse complement strand
CTAACCGAGGCGGGTCCGCATTAGCAACTATTCGTAAGCATGAGCGGACCCTGTAAGCTCACTGGCATCGCAAACTGCAACCGTTAGGTGAAATTACTAGCTATTTTATTAATGAATTTGAAGATTAAGGAGGAATCATAATGAGTGAGAGAGTAAGACTTAACACATCGGGAAGAAAAGCGATATTAGTACCTTTTGTATGGTTGTTGCTACTACTTATAGTTTACTATTTATGTGTTGGAAGCTTAGAATCTATAAGAGGTTTCATTTACTTTTTATCAGCTTTTATTATTACTACCTTTAATTCTTTCTATATGTGGTTATTTTTGCCAGGTTTAACTAATGAACGTGGTGATTTCAAGGAAGACACTAAACCTATAGATAAAGTTTATTTAAGTCTGTTTATTCTTTTTCCTGCAATCGTGACACCTTTTGTAGCAGGTATAGAGATGAGACTTCTAGGTTCAGCTTATTTTGGTAATATAATCATGTTTCTTGCAATAGGGTTATATATCATAGGGTATGCTTTGAATCTATGGGCGATGAGTGTAAATCGACATTTTGAAGGAACGGTCAGGATACAGAATGATAGAGATCATAAGGTCATAACTTCTGGACCATATAGTTATGTAAGACATCCTGGTTATATTGCTATGATTATTGGAGTGATTGTAGGTCCACTAATATTAGGTTCTATCTATGCATTAGTACCAGCAATCTTAACAGTAATCGTGATTATTTCAAGGACAGCTTATGAAGACAAGACATTACATGATGAATTAGAAGGTTATAAAGAATATGCTAGTAATGTTAGATATAGGTTGATACCATGGATATGGTAGCTGCCGCTAGTAACATCACCTAACACGCTTTTGACAAAACTCAGTTCGCTAACCGAGGCGGCTCTGCATTAGCAACTATGCGTAAGCATGAGCAGAGCCTGTAAGCTCACTGGCTTCGTCAACAGCAACCGTTAGGTGAACATTATTCTCTAGGTATTAGAAAAACAAATATATCATGAGAGTACTAAAGAATTAATGCTATAAAGTGATGATATATATTTTTGAATGGAGAGGTAAGTAACATGGAGTTTAAGGATCTTAAGATAGCAGAGTTATTGAATCTAAAGGAAACATTAGCAGCAGGTATATTTGACAATGTGACCTATGCTTGGGAAGTGATTCCAAAGATATCAGATTATGTTAATGAACTAGGTCCAAGTCTATCTGGTGATGAATATGAGTTTGTTGGAGAGGATGTTTGGATTTCAAAGACAGCTAATGTTGATGCTAGTGCATCAATTACGGGACCTGCGATTATAGGGCATTATGCTGAGATTAGACATTGTGCGTATATTCGTGGTAATGTTTTAATTGGTGAGTATGCAGTCGTTGGCAATTTAACAGAAATCAAAAATTCGATTTTATTTAATAATGTGCAAGCACCTCATTATAATTATATAGGAGATTCAGTACTTGGTTATAAGTCGCATATGGGTGCAGGGGCTATTACATCAAATGTAAAGTCTGACAAAAGTATGATTTCAGTTATGGTTAATAGTGAACGAATCGATACAAATCTAAAGAAATTTGGTGCAATACTCGGTGATGGAGTAGATATTGGAAGCAATAGTGTCCTTAATCCAGGAACGGTAGTGGGTCGTAACAGTAACATTTATCCATTATCAATGGTTAGGGGTTTTATACCAAGAAATTCTATATATAAGAAACATGGAGAAGTTGTAGAGAAGTATTAGTGTATGAGTTTAAGTCGTCACAGAGTTTTCGAGAAGAACGTCACCTAACACGCGTTTTACGATACTCAGTTCGCTAACCGAGGCGGACCCGCATTAGTCGCTATGCGCGAACATGAGCGGGTCCTGTAAGCTCACTGGCATCGTAAACCGCAACCGTTAGATGAAATTATTACTTCGGATAGAAAAGGATAGATTATGAGACAAAATATATATTTTAAGGTGAAGAAAAATTCAGATGATAAAGAATGGCTTATGATGGTACATGGTTTTACTCAGAATCATAAGGTGTTTAACAAACAAGTAGAAGAATTTAAGAAAGACTATAATCTATTAATGATAGACTTGCGAGGACATGGTAAATCGAAAGATGGGCTTGGTTCATATGGTATAGAAGAGTATGCAGATGATATACAAGATGTCCTGATGGAATTACAGCTCGAGGATTTGCATTATTGGGGAACTCATACAGGTACAGCTATTGGATTAGTCCTATATTTTAGGAATTCTAGTTTAATAAAGAGTCTTATACTAGAAGGGACTGTGTTACCAGGTTATGAGATGCCCAAAGTAACACAACTGATCGAGCGAGCTAAGCGTATCAGTAAAGAAAAAGGCATTGAAGTAGCAAGAGAAGATTGGTTTAATCATGCAGAATGGTTTAAAAATATAAATGAGAATTATGATGATTGTAGAGGAAAAGAGCATTATAAATTGATAAAGGAATTCAGAGGCGAACCATGGATAATTGAAAGTGTATCGAGGAAAGTAATGGATGTTAGAAGTAGGTTAAGTGATATAATCATTCCGATTATGATTTATAATGGTGAATATGAGATGGAAATATTTAAGGAAGTCGCTGATGAAGTTGAAAATAACGTAAAGAATATCACAAGAATAATTATTAGTGAAGCTGGTGGATTTCCTTGTTGGGAGAAACCTATGGCAGTAAATAAAGAAGTAAAAGAATTCTTAAGTAGTCAGTAATAACATCATCTAACACGCTTTTGACAAAACTCAGTTCGCTAACCGAGGCGGACCTGCATTAGCAACTATACGTAAGCATGAGCAGGTCCTGTAAGCTCACTGGCTTCGTCAACAGCAACCGTTAGGCGACAGAATCAATTAGATTTTTATACACAGTTTGTTAGTTATGATTAATATAATACAGAGGAAAAATAATGACAAAT
>JAQICP010000096.1 GCA_027858555.1 Vallitaleaceae bacterium | reverse complement strand
CTATCTATCCTAACAGGTATGAAACCTACTTTATATTAGATCGATGTGACGGACGAGGCTAAGGTTGAAGAGAGATATAAAAACTATAAAATTGATGGTGTGGGTCACTTCACATTCACAAACACATTCGAATTTAGATAGCCTACATTTCCCTTTTAATGCTATAATTAGGTCCTTACAAAAAATACTAAAGATGAGGCACTTAAGATGACAATGATAATATGCAACAGTAACGACTTTGTTTATTTTGGCACAATACTTTGGACCGATGGATATGGTGAAATGACTGGCATGTCATATGAGATTACATATACATTTTTTCAAAAAGCAGGTGAAATAGTATGTTAGGAATTCTAGATTACATAAGTGTACTCATATACGGTGTACTCATTATGGTTTTTTTCCTTGATATTAAAATTAATAGGAAAAGTGTGTTGGCAGTCTCATTATATGTATTGATCAGTGGGTTTTTACAACTTGTTCTTTATAATGTTTTTGGGACGGATGCCTTAGAAAAACTCTATCCATTAATGATTCATTTACCGGTCGTTATATTTTTTGTGTACATCTTTAAAAAGAGATATAATTTGGTGTTTTTTGTTCTGTTTATCTCTTATATTTTCACAGCACCAAGACGGTGGATTGGGGAAGTGGTGGCTTCGTTTTTCAATAATGATGCATACATATTGGTCGTAACCAAGATTGTAGTATCTATACTGCTGTTGATTGTGATTTACAGATTTCTGCGTCCCTTTGTGAACCGGATATTGAATTACTCAAGTAAGCGAATTACACTACTGACAGTGGTGCCTGCAGTATCCTATTGTATTACTTATGCTACTACTGTGTATACAGACGCACTTTATAATTCTAATATGTTGGTAGTTGGATTGTTTAGCGTTGGTTTCAACTTAGTATTTTATACGTTTATTATTGCTTATTTTATTGAAATGGACAAAAGTTTTATGTTACAGACTGAACAGACTGTTCTTGAAATGCAGATCGATACCATTGCAATTCAGATAGAGGATTACAAGACATCTCAGAAACAAGGCAGGATATATCGCCATGATTTACGCCACCATTTACATTATATAAGTGCTTGTATTGGAGATAATCATACAGACGAGGCGTTGGCTTATATTACTCAAATCAATAAAGATATTGAAGCCACACAGGTCAGAGAGTATTGTGAAAACACAAGCATTAATCTGATTCTATCTACTTATGTCACAAAAGCAAAAAATAATCATATTGATATTGAGATCGATGCTGTTGTACCAATGGCAAGCGCCGTACACGCCATCGATGTATGCATAATTTTATCAAATGCCATAGAGAATGCCATCCATGCCAGCCAAAAGATAGTGAATGAACATAACAAAAAAATAAGGGTTAGTTGTAAGGTCGAAAATAAAAAATTGATGATTGAAATATGTAACAACTATGAAGGTGAGATTCAGTTTGAAGAGAATATCCCTGTATCCACTGAGAAAGACCATGGATTAGGTGTAAAAAGTATCATAACAACCGTGAAAAAATATCAAGGCCTATATGCTTTTACAGAAGAGAATGGTGTTTTTACTATGCGTGTGATTTTATAAACATAAGATTCTAAGTGCTAAGGATTGTTGAAAGTCTCTTGTTCTTTGAATGAATATTTCATATAAGCAGCTTGTATCATTGCATTATTAGCCTTTGAGATGGGTACTAATGCGAGTGACTGCATTTTAAGTTCTCTTTGGGAAATTGTGTCTATATGTGCCATGTTAATGATATAAGAGCGATGAGGCTTGATAAAGCAACAGTTATCAGAAAGCAGATTTTCAAGTTCAGTCATAGACCCGGGACCTTCAACAACTGATCCGTCTGTTAAATGATACAATATAATCCTACCATTAATTTCGGCATATTCTAATCTATGGATATATATTCTAGTTATTAGTGTTTTGCTTTTTATCAAAATACTTCTCTTTATATGCGTTTCTATTTCATCAATCAACTTATCTAAAAGTATAAATAGTTTTTCCTTCCATATAGGCTTGATAGCATAATAATAGGCGCTAACAGAATAGGACTCAACTGCAAACTCTGGAGAAGAAGTGAGAAAAACGATTTTGACATCATGGTTATATTCTCTTATTTCCTTAGCTGCATCCATTCCTGTCATAAAAGGCATTAGTATGTCCAGTAGAACCACGTCATATTTTTCCCCGATTTCTATAGCTGCAATTAAATCCAAGGCATTTTGAAAAGCGGTATATTTGAGTATACTTTTATCCATATGCCCATTAACATAATCATTCATAAGGGAGGTCATATTTGAAAGGTCATCAATGTTGTCATCGCAGATAGCTATGTTTAGCATAAAAGACTCCTAATATTTATTCTTACACGTGATTATATCATAATCTGGTCGTTTTGTGACATTAAAAAGCCGTTTCATGCAAATGGCGGTTTTTTTACATTAATGTGTAATATAATTACCAAGAATAAATAA
>JAQICP010000087.1 GCA_027858555.1 Vallitaleaceae bacterium | reverse complement strand
AACTTGACTTTCGAGCAATCCGCAGCTGAGCCAATTGAATCTGTAACAGCACTAAATGGGTTTAGAGACAAATGTCGGATTGGGGCAGGTCAAAAAGTGCTGATCAATGGCGCATCTGGCGGTGTTGGTTCCTTTGCTGTTCAGATTGCAAAAGCATTTGGTGCTGAGGTTACAGCGGTTTGCAGTACCCGTAACATTGAGATGGCAAAAGCTAACGGTGCAGATTATGTTATCGATTACACCAGGGAAGATTTCACAAAGACTGGGAAGAAGTATGACCTCATTCTTGCAGTTAATGGGTATAACACACTTAAAGCCTATAAAAGTGTATTAGCATCAAAAGGTATCTATGTGGTATCAGGGGGCACCATGGCTCAGTTATTTCAAGCGATGTTGATTGGTCCATTCATGTCTAGAAAAAATGGCCAGAAGTTTGGGAGTGTGGCATCTGAACCATCACAAGCAGATCTAAACTTCCTAAGCACGTGGCTAGAGGCAGGTAAGATTGTGCCGTTAATAGATCAACAGTTTTCTCTAGAGGAGACAGCTGATGCATTTAAGTATCTCAGAGCAGGGCATGCGAAGGGTAAGATTGTTATAACGGTAGATTGAGTAGATAGGCTTGATTATCAAAATATGAATATATATTATAGACACCTTGGTCTTATTGAAATGATAAAACTTAGGTGTTTTTTATTTGCCAGGAAACAGGCCATATTCGGAGACTATTGTCAGAAATAGACAAAGAATCTATTTTTATTCTAAATACAATTGTCACAAAACTTCCTATAATGTGTTTGTAGCAAGTTAATACCTAATGATTCAAAAACGGTAGGGATATGGTTATTACGTTTATGATAGTTTAGGAGCATAAAATTGGAGGGTCCAAAATGAAAAAATTATTAGCGTTACTACTAACAGCAGTTATGGTTGCAGGCTTATTTACAGCATGTGCCAAAGAAGAGGCAACTGGTACCACAACTGATACAGCAACAACTGACAGTGCAACAACAGCAGATGATACAGCAACAACCGACAGTGCATCAACAGATGACGGTAAGATTGTTATTGGTTTCTCACAGATAGGCGCTGAGTCCGGCTGGAGAACAGCAGAAACAGATTCAGTAATTGCAGCTGCAGATGCTGATCCTAATATTGAGCTTATTTTTTCTGATGCGCAACAAAAGCAAGAAAATCAGATTAAAGCTATTAGAAACTTCATCGCTCAAGAAGTAGATGTTATCGCATTAGCACCAGTCGTTGAATCAGGCTGGGAAACTGTTCTAGGTGAAGCGAAAGAAGCTGGCATTCCAGTCGTTCTTCTTGATAGAGGCATTGTTACTGAAGACGAGAGTTTATATGTCACTTTCATGGGTTCTGACTTCATCGTTGAAGGTGAATTAGCAGCGCAGTACATTATTGATAAATTTGGTGAAGATGCAGAAGTAAATATTGTTGAATTACAAGGTACTGTAGGTGCTTCAGCAGCAACCGATAGAATGACTGGATTCGCATCAGCTATAGCGGGACTTTCAGGTTATGAGATTATAAAATCACAAACAGGCGATTTCACAAGATCAAAAGGTAAAGAAGTTATGGAAGCATTCTTGAAATCTGACGGAGAAATGATAGACGTTGTCTATGCTCATAATGATGACATGGCACTTGGCGCTATCCAAGCAATTGAAGAATATGGCCTTGTACCAGGTGTTGATATTATCATTGTTTCTATTGACGGTGTTGTCGGTGCATTCGAAGCTATTGCTGATGGCAAGATGAACTGTACAGTTGAATGTACACCATTACTTGGACCTGGCTTAATGGAAGTTGCTCAAACTTTAGTTGATGGCGGTACTGTAGAAAGATGGATTAAGAGTAATGACAGAGTATTTGCAGATGAAGCAGCAGTAGAAGAATTACCTAATAGAGTATACTAGAAACTGATAAAACCAGGAGTATAGCTCCTGGTTTTATTTATTTTAGGGATTGCTTAGCGGAGGATAATCATGAGTAAGGATAAAATAATACTGACAGCTAAGAACATTAGCAAAACATTTCCAGGTGTAAAGGCTTTGGATAAAGTGGAAATCACCCTAAGAGAAGGCGAAGTACATGCCCTGATGGGTGAAAACGGTGCAGGTAACTCAACGCTTGTTAAAGTTATTACTGGGGTTTTTATGCCAGACTCAGGCAACATTCAATATATGGGGAAGAAGATCAGTCCAAAGTCACCTGAAGAAGCTCAAAGGTTAGGTATATCTACAGTTTATCAAGAAGTGTCTTTATGCTCAAATCTGTCGGTAGCAGTAAAAATATATATCGGTAGAGAACCTATGTAGCATGGTCG
>JAQICP010000083.1 GCA_027858555.1 Vallitaleaceae bacterium | reverse complement strand
AATAAAGCCATTCTACAGTCCATGTTGGCGACTGAAAAAATGCCCGTCAATTTCTTTGTTGAAACGCTTCATGCCGCGCTCATCGAACACTTATACCATCAGCTTGACACCCTTGCATATGCTCTAAGCTATCACGATGCAGTCACGACTAAGCTTACGACTAATAACCTCCTTGAATATGAACACAATCACCTGAACCCATGGGCAACCATACAATTTTGTTTTTATGTTCTAGATTATTTATGTGATTATCTGTCAATAGATCATGTAACCATGAGTAGTGTCGTCGATTTATCAAGCGGTATCGAACACATTGAGAGTATCATCAATAAGCCTCTCCTTGACAGTCAGGAAGAGAATGAGCTTGTCTCAAAAGTAAAATCATATATTATAAATCATTATGATGAACCTATTAGTCTCTCACTTATTGCCGACATCTTAACTGTGTCCCCCTCTTACCTAAGCAACTTGTTTCATGAAACCGTCGGTCTATCGTATATTAAATATTTAACGGATATCCGGATGAAGCAAGCAGCAATGCTGCTTAGGGATTATCCTTCCATGACGCTGGAAGAGATCACTAAGAAAGTTGGCTACATCAGTGTCAAACATTTTTCTTATGTTTTCAAAAAACATTTTGCTATGACCACAAGCGAATATAAAAGCAATTTCACAAGTCACTAACTTACCAATGATTGTATACATTGACTTGCATATCAGCAACACAATCTAAACAGTTGATATCAAGCCATCAATATATATAAAAAACGAAATAAAAGAGGTGCATTACATGGAAAAAAAATGGTGGCAAAGCTCCGTAGTTTATCAAATCTATCCCAGAAGTTTCATGGACAGCAACAATGACGGCATAGGTGACATCATAGGTATTATAAGCAAACTAAATTATCTCGCCAAGCTTGGTATTGACGTTATCTGGCTATCTCCGGTCTATCGCTCACCGATGTGTGACAACGGTTATGATATCTCCGACTATAGGGACATTGCGCCCGAATATGGTACCATGGATGATATGGAACGTCTAATAAAGGAAGCAGGTCTTTTGAATATCAAAATCATTATGGACCTGGTCGTCAATCACACTTCAGACGAGCATCCTTGGTTCTTAGAATCCAAAAAGTCACGAGACAATCCCTATAGGGATTACTATATCTGGAGAGACCCGTTAGAAGACGGTCAGGTTCCAAATGACCTCTCTTCAATCTTCGGTGGTCCGGCTTGGACATATGACGAGACAACTAAGCAGTATTATTTTCACCTTTTTGCCTCAAAACAACCCGATCTTAATTGGGAAAACAAAAAAGTTCAAGAAGAGATCTATGACATGATGAATTATTGGTTGGACAAAGGCATTGGTGGTTTCAGGATGGATGTCATCGATCTCATTGCCAAGGAAGTGGATCTTAAAATCACTGATAATGGCCCAAGGCTACACTCACTACTGAAAGAAATGAATACAGCAACTTTTGGCGGTCGTGATGTCCTGACCGTTGGCGAGACATGGGGTGCCACACCCGAAATAGCCAAGTTGTACTCTGATCCAAAAAGAGATGAACTGAGTATGGTTTTTCAATTTGAACATATCACCTTGGATTGGGACGACGTGTATGGCAAGTTCAAACCAAAGCCTTTAGATCTTCTAGAACTCAAAAAAGTTCTTTCCAAATGGCAAACACAACTTACTGATGATGGGTGGAATTCACTTTTTTGGAATAACCATGATTTACCAAGAATTGTATCAAAAAGAGGCGACGAAGGTATTCTTCGTGTTGAATCCGCTAAAATGTTGGCCACATTGTTACACTTCCTAAAAGGCACCCCCTACATATACCAAGGCGAGGAAATAGGCATGACCAATGTCAAATATGATTCACTTGAGGATTATGATGACATTGAAACCCATAACTTTTACAAGGAAAATATCAAAAACGGATTCTCACACGATGACATGATGAAGGCAATCTGGGAGAACGGCCGGGACAATGCCAGGACACCCATTCAATGGGATCTTACTGATAATGCTGGGTTTTCCTCCCATACTCCATGGCTAAAAGTGAATTCAAACTACAGAACCATCAATGTCGCTGCAGCGCTGTCTGACGATTCTTCCATCTTCTATCATTACAAACGGTTGATTGCACTCAGGAAAGAAATGGATCTGATTGTATATGGCGACTTTAGGTTGTTACTTGAAGAAGATCCCAATATTTTTGCTTATATAAGGTCGGACTCACAGAACCAATTGCTGGTCGTATGCAATGTCACGGGTCATGATATCCCCTTCAGTCTGCCCACGTCCATATCACCATTACGTGCAACATCATTAATCACCAATTACAATAGCAGGCTCCTAAAAGATGTTAAGAATCTTCGTCCCTATGAAGCCTTTGCCTACATATTATAATTACTGTTTATTGATTTTTTGATGTTCAAAAGCACAAGTGTATACGTTGAAAATATTAGGAAGAAAATCAGGATCACCTGCTTAGCTAGTGGTCTTGATTGTTCCACCGATTTGACTTTTCTTAGGATATCGCCTCTGAATTTGACCAAAAAACCTTAAAAAGGGTAACTACCACTAAAAGTAGTTACCCCCAGAAACACATGTGTTATATCTT
>JAQICP010000063.1 GCA_027858555.1 Vallitaleaceae bacterium | reverse complement strand
AAGAATGACTGTAACAAGTATTGGGATCAGTGCTAACCATATTGGTGGTGTTGAAAAAATTTCTTTTCTAATGGAAGTCTTTTTCTTCATAATAATAATTCTCCTTCTTCTATCCTTTTAAATCCGATAGTAAAGTAACGCTACCACGATTTTCAGCTTGATTGCATACCTAATCTGTATGTGCTATACTTAACACCAGTGCAGTTGTGACGGACACTGATAATATAATGTTAAGCTGATGAAAAGCCACTTTTAGTGGTTTTTTTGTTTTTTAAGCGAAACTTTATCCTTTTTTGCATATCAATTTATTCGATAATTTAAAAAGAGCTTAGTATGATGAACATGTCGTTATACTTCAATATAATTTGATGATTAGTATAGATATTAGTATCTATATTACTAGGAAGAAGGTAACTATGAAATATCCACTAATCGAGATATTATTACTGGTTTTAATTCTAGGATTGATTATTTTTGTGCTTTTTAGGTTTAAAAGAAATCGAAAAATAAGTATTTCTAATGCAATGCTATCTGAGGGAGAACTTGAACTACATGCAAAGAGAGCGGCCCTCACCCATACTGTAGTTATTAAAAAAAACATACTTAATTGGCCGCTGAACAGGGTCAATGATAATTATGGATTCATTACGTCCTTATATCAAGGGTTAAACGATGATATTAGGCAAAAAAGAGCAGTACCTCCAGCAGCAGAATGGATTCTTGACAATTACTATATTATTGAAGAACAGACCAAAAGCCTTAGGCGAGACCTGACAAAAAAAGAGTACTATCGTCTGCCTGTACTCAATAAAGGTCCCTTTAGAGGCTATACCAGGGTTTTAGCTATTGCCATGGAATTTGTTGCAATCGTAGACGGCCAAATTGATGAAGGAACACTTCATAAATATCTAGAAGCCTATCAAAATCATAGTATTCTTTTTGATCGTGAAATTCGAATCATTCCAATGATGCTTCAGATTGCACTTCTTGAAAATGTTCGCTTAATCTGTGAAAATATTAAAGAAACTCAAAAACAGTGGAATCTAGCAGATGAAATGATGGATAAATGGTGGAAAAAAGATGTTAATAACGATGAAAAAATTATTGGATCTTTTAAAAGCATCATAGAAAATAATGTAGATGCTAACACATCCTTTGTTGAACATTTATTCTATCGATTCAGACGATTTGGACAAAGTTATGTCCATGTACTTCAGAAAATAAATGAACATCTAATCCGATTTAGTACAACAATAGAAGCCATTGCTGGCAAAGAGCATAATGCCCAAGCTGTAAGTGCAGTTTCAATGGGTAATGATATAATGAGCTTTAAATATGTAGCCAACTTGAATTGGGAAGAGTTATTTGAGAACCTCAGTTATGTTGAAGCTATATTGCGACAAGACCCAGATGGTATATACAGTAGGATGGATACCCATTCAAAAGGGTATTATATGATGCGTATTGAGAAACTAGCCAAAGTATACAAAGTGTCAGAACGTCATATTGCTCAAGCTGCCATTGACATGGCAAAAGAAGCGGCTAAGCTCAATGCTAGTTTACCCCTTATTGAAAATAAACACTTAAGACGGTCCCATGTCGGTTATTATCTGATGGGGGAAGGCGTTCGAATACTGGAAAAGAAACAAACGAATCATGAAAAAATGCACCAGAAGGCATCACAATTACTGAGACGTCATCAAGGTCATATCTATATGGGTACGATTGTAGCTGTTACCGCAGTCCTTGTAGGGATTGCAATAGTTTATATGCTGGGTCAAACTAATAGTAAAGAGTGGTTATATATTATATTGGTAGGCCTATTGACATTCATACCTGCATCCGAAGTCGGGATATCTTTGGCTAATTGGCTGGTGGGTAAGATTAAACAACCTGCTTTTTTCCCTCGCCTTGAACTTAAAGAAGGCATCCCAGATTCATTAAGGACAATGGTTGTTGTACCTACTCTACTCAGTGATGAAAACAGAGTCGCAGAGTTATTACAGAATATTGAAAATCATTATCTAGCTAACAAGGAATCTAATCTCTACTTTGCTTTGATTGGTGGGTTTAAAGATTCTAGAACAGAAAGCTCTTTAGTGGATAATCCCATATTATTAAAAGCGCAAGAAGGTATGGATGCATTGAATCATCGATATGCAATTGATGGTATTAATATATTCTACTTTTTTCATCGCAAAAATATATTCAACGAAGCTGATCAGAATTGGACTGGATGGGAGAGAAAGCGAGGCGCCCTTATGGAGTTCAATGATCTATTATTAGGAGCTAAAGATACCAGCTTTATCTATCAAGATAACAATCAACTGACCCATGCCCAGATAAAATATATTATTACATTAGATGCTGATACACTTCTACCCCTTGGAATGGCGAAAAAAATGATTGGGACCATGGCACATCCTTTTAATTTACCAGTCATTGATCCAATACGCAAAATTGTCATTGAAGGGCACGGATTGATGCAACCAAGGATCTCATTTGACATGGATAGCTCCAATAAGTCCCTGTTTTCAAGAATTTATACTGGCCAAGAGGGCATGGATCCTTATGCTAATGCCATATCAGATGTTTATCAAGATCTGTTTGATGAAGGCATATTTACTGGAAAAGGTATATATGATCTGAA
>JAQICP010000567.1 GCA_027858555.1 Vallitaleaceae bacterium | reverse complement strand
ACTAACTACAAGTAAATCTTATAAATTCATGACAGGAATCTTCTATCCTTTTAAATCCGATAGTAAAGTAACGCTACCGGTCAAAAGTTAGGCGGTTACAAATTTTTTAGAATCTGTTATAATGTACATAGGGTATATAACTATTTTACAGGAGGAGGTAGTAAATGGGTAGAATTGGTATTATAGGCGCTATGGAAGAAGAAGTATTAGCACTTAAGTCAAAAATTAATTTAACAGAGGTGAGAGGCATCGCCTCTTTAGAATTCTATGTTGGTTCATTGAATGGACGAGAAGTAGTCGTTGTGCGTGGTGGTATTGGTAAAGTGAATGCAGCAATATGCACACAGTTACTTATCGATTGTTTTCAAATAGATGCGGTCATTAATACAGGTGTGGCAGGTGCATTAAGTGATGAATTAGAAATTGGTGATATTGTTATATCGGATGATGCTGTTCAACATGACGTTGATGCAACTAGCTTTGGCTATGAAAGAGGCTATATACCGAGAATGAAAGAGAGCTTTTTCAAGGCGGATCACAATCTTGTACATATAGCTGAGAAAGCTAGTGGTGTTCTAAGCGTGCAAATCAAGGTTTACGTGAAACGTATTCTTAGTGGTGATCAATTTATTTCGAGTATCGCAAAGAAGCAAGAATTAATTAAAGTGTTTGGTGGATTTTGTACTGAAATGGAAGGTGCCGCAGTGGCACATACTTGTTATGTGAATCAGATTCCGTTTGTAATCATAAGATCCATATCTGATAAGGCTGACGATTCTGCAGAGATTAATTTTAATGAGTTCGCGCAATTAGCTGCAGCTAATTCTAGCATGATGTTGGAAAAAATGATGACTTACTTATAGAATATAGAGTATAAAGATAGAGGATATATGAATATGATAAAACATACCATCCTGCGGATTAAAAAGTGGATAAGACGTATTAAGAGACTGAGTAAAATACAGCGTATTCTTAAGCTGATTATTGGTATCTTAGGTCCTGTTATGAGCATGTATTTAATGGCTGATGGTTTTATGAATAAAGACAAAGAAACAGAAGCTTAGAAATAAAAACAGAGAAATAGAAATAGAAACAGAAGCTTAGAAAGACGACAATGGCTATGAGTGACACATATAAAGGTATGATTATTATCATGGTTTGGTTGCTAGATGTATTATGTAAGGGAAAGACAAGACGAGCATATATCAAAAAATATAATCAAAACGAACAAGAAAAAACCCTCTAACCGAGGGTTTTTTAACAGTCTAGGAAGTCCCCATCAAAACAAGGGACTTCCCATTGTAAACAATTTCTCTGCGAGAAGTGTGTACTGGAGGTACGCTTTGTTTATACTTGACATTTACCATCAATCCAGTTATTATATATGGCATAAGCTAAAAATAAGGAGTTGACATAATGGCAGAATGTAATACTTGTCCTTCAAAGGACTCATGTGAAAAAGATGATTCAACCTGTATGGTTACAAATAATCCGCTCAACAATATTAAGAAAGTGATTGGCGTTATGAGTGGAAAAGGTGGCGTTGGCAAATCAACAGTCGCAGTACTCATCGCAAAGCAACTTAAAAAACAAGGGTTTTCAGTCGGTATTATGGATGCAGATATTACTGGTCCAAGTATTCCAAGGCTGATGGGTATTAAGGATGAAAAGGCGTATGGAACAGAAGACTTAATATATCCTGTTAGAACAAAAGAGGATATTCCTGTTATTTCACTAAACTCATTAATGGAAGATGAGAACCAACCGGTTATATGGCGAGGACCAATTGTTGGAAATATGGTCAAGCAATTCTGGAACGATGTACTATGGGAGAATCTGGATTACCTAATCATAGATATGCCACCAGGAACGGGTGATGTTGCCCTAACGGTCATGCAAAGCATTCCCATGCATGGTATTGTGATGGTTTCAGTGCCACAGGATATGGTAGCCATGATTGTCAGTAAAGCAGTCCATATGGTTCAGAAGATGAACATTCCGGTCCTTGGATTAATCGAGAATATGAGCTATATCGAATGCCCGGATTGTGGGAAGCAGATCAAGTGGAACGAAGATAGCACGGCTGAGTACCTAGCAGAACTTGAGATCGATCTACTCGGAGAACTACCAATGATGCCATCAATTAATCAATTGTCACGTAATGATGTCAATGAGGTTGAAGATCGCGTACAAGAGATGGTTAAAGGCATTATCAGTAAAATGAATTTATAAATTGCATAACAGAACTTACAATGAGTGGTAATCTTACGGGACTGCCACTTTTTTTGTAAGATTACATCAGCATATTTTACAAAGCACGGCTTCACGCATGGGAAGGTTTACACACAATAGTTTGACAAGTGACACCCTGTATGTTAGTGTATTAGTGTAATTTGTTAGTATTTTTGATTCTTGAGATCTATTGGAGGGTTATTGATAGATATAGAATTAAGATGAATATTAATAAAATTCAAAAAGAAAGAATTGACTTATAAATCGCAGAAATACAATTGAGTCATGGATTAAAAGCAATATAAAAACGTATCAACAACTTAATAATTTTATGATGAATTAGCTACACAAGTATTTGATTTATTAGTTGCTACAGGCGTATGTTGTAGCGGGTGGTAATTAGTTTATCGAGTAGAAGAAAGTGATAGTGAAATATTGAATTA
>JAQICP010000542.1 GCA_027858555.1 Vallitaleaceae bacterium | reverse complement strand
ATTGCTAATAATAACCCGGAGACAGTTAGTACGGATTTTGATACAGCTGATAAGTTGTACTTTGAGCCGCTTACTGAAGAGGATGTTCTTAATATCATCGAAAAAGAAAATCCAGATGGTGTAATCCTCCAATTTGGTGGACAGACAGCAATCAAATTAGCTGGTTTCCTTGATGAGTTAAACGTACCCATACTTGGTACAAAACCTAAGCAGATTGATGAAGCAGAAGATAGAGAAAAATTTGACGCTTTAATGGAGAAACTAGATGTACCTAGGCCAAAAGGTAAAGCTGTATGGAGCTTGGAAGAAGGGCTGAAAGTAGCAGAAAGCTTAGGCTATCCTGTGCTAGTTAGACCATCATATGTACTTGGTGGACAAGGCATGGAGATTACTTATAATCCAGTGGAACTAGAACGCTACTTGATACCCGGCTTTGAAAGAGATATTAAAAATCCTATACTTATAGATAGATACCTAGTTGGTAAAGAGATTGAAGTTGACGCTATTTCAGACGGCGAATCTGTCCTAATACCTGGTATCATGGAGCATCTTGAAAGAGCCGGTGTTCACTCTGGCGACAGTATATCCATCTATCCACCACAAAATATCAGTGATAGGATGAAGGAAAAAATATGGATTCAAACTGAGAAGGTTGCTATAGCACTTAAAGTGGTTGGCATGATTAACATACAATTCATAGAGTTTGAGAATGAATTATATATCATAGAGGTTAACCCAAGATCCTCACGTACTGTACCCTTCATCAGTAAGGTGACAGGGGTACCGATGATAGACCTGGCAACAAGAGCTATGCTTGGCGAAAAGATTGTAGATATGGGTTATGGCACAGGTGTCTACACAGAAGCTGAACTCGTAGCCATTAAAGTACCAGTTTTCTCAACACAGAAATTACCAGATGTGGAAGTAAGCCTTGGACCAGAAATGCGTTCAACAGGCGAAGTTCTAGGTGTGGGAAGAACATTTGAAGAGGCACTTTACAAGGGTTTTGTTGGATCAGGCATGGGTATAACAAAACGTCTTGGTAGCATACTTGCTACCATTAAACCTAGTGATCAAGCGGAATTCTTACCACTGGCCAAAGAATATGTCAACCAAGGTTATCGAATTGTTGCCACAGAAGGTACGGCTAAGGTATTGCAAGAAGCGGGCATACTGGTACAAGTGGTCAAGAAGATCGGTGAAGGTGTACCGAATATGTTAGACTTAATAAGAAGCGGCATGATTGATATGGTCATTAATACACCAACTAAAGCCAATGACGTCAATAGGGATGGTTTTAGAATCAGAAGAGCTGCGATAGAAGCAACCATACCTGTACTGACATCTCTAGATACAGCCAGGGGCATGCTTGATATTATAAAAGACGGCACCATTGATAACGATATAGAAGTGTATAACTTGGGGATTGTTAAGAAATAATCGGTAAACTATTATATAAAGTTCCAATTTATAAAGGCCAAGAATTATAAAGACCAAGAATTTATAAAAGCCAATAATTAATAAAGGTTTGCTTTAGCATACTTGGTTATTCAAGACTTAATAGTTAATAGTGAATAATTAATAGTTGTATAGTGTTTTAGTTGAAGCAAGAATAACTATAGTCCAATACTATAATAAAGAGACCTGTATGGGAATAGAAAGGTGATACGATGTGCAATCATTATAAAGAAAAGATAACGACGAAGATCTTATCTAATAAAACAATCGCAGACAATGTGTATGAAATGCAACTAACAGTGCCAAGCATTGTTAAAGAAGCAAGGGCTGGCCAGTTTGTCAATCTGTATCTAAAAGATGAATCTAAACTGCTTCCTAGACCTATCAGTATATGCGAGGTGGATATTCAGACTAATATATTGACACTTGTCTATGCTGTGTTTGGAGAAGGAACTCGAATCATATCCGGATATATGGCAGGCTCTGACATACAAATTATGGGACCATTTGGTAATGGGTATGAACTGACAGAAGGAGGTACCCATCTATTAGTTGGTGGTGGCGTTGGTACGCCGCCTCTTGTAGAACTTGCAAAGCGATTATCAGGTGAAATAATAGTAGTCGTTGGCTTTAAATCAGAAACATATTTGGTTGAAGAACTAAAGAAATATGCCACGGTATATGTGGCTACTGATGATGGTTCAACAGGGTTTCATGGTACCGTCGTGGATGTCTTAGATGCACATAATCTTAGAACAGGTAAGGTATATGCTTGTGGACCAAAACCAATGCTTAAGGCACTGCAGAACTGGGTAGAAGAAAGCCAATTGGAAGCACAGCTGTCTTTGGAAGAGCGCATGGGCTGTGGGTTTGGCGCTTGTGTGGGATGTGTGGTAAAAGTCATATCTGACAATGAAGCAGGCTACGATTATAAAAAAGTATGCGTTGATGGACCAGTATTTAATTCTAAGGAGGTTATATTCTCATGAAATTAAGTGTGAGTATTGCAGGTGTAGAATTCAAAAACCCAGTATTTACGGGGTCAGGCACATTTAACTCAGGTAGGGAATTTGTGGAATTTGTGGACCTGAGTAAAATCGGTGCAGTGGTTGTAAAAGGTGTGGCTAACAAACCGTGGCTTGGCAATCCTTCTCCAAGAATCGCTGAAACATATGGTGGCATGCTTAATTCAGTTGGACTTCAGAACTTAGGTGTAGATCATTTTATCAAAGAAGACGTGCCTTTTTTAAGAAGGTATGATACTAAGATTGTGGTGAACTTAGCAGGAAAGACTATTGAAGAATATTGTGAAGTAGCTGATAAATTACGTTACGCGGATGTGGACATGCTAGAACTTAATATCTCTTGTCCTAATGTAAAAGAAGGGGGCGTGGCTTTTGGGGTTAATGCCGAGATGGCTGCCCTAGTAACTAGAGAAGTTAAGGCCTGTTCAAAACAACCGTTACTTGTAAAACTAAGTCCCAATGTAACTGATATCGTTAGCATTGCAAAAGCAGTTGAAGCTGCAGGTGCTGATGGACTAACGATGATTAATACATTAATTGGTATGAAAATTGATGTCCATAAGAGAAAACCAGTCCTTGCTAATAAAATGGGCGGTCTTTCTGGACCAGCAATAAAACCGGTTGGCATTAGAATGGTTTATCAAGCAGCAAAAGAAGTGGGTATTCCAATAATTGGGCTCGGTGGTATTATGACAGGTGAGGATGCTATAGAATACTTGATGGCAGGTGCTAGTGCAATAGCAGTGGGTACCGCGAACTTAGTTAATCCAAGTGCAACCATGGAAGTACTTCAAGGTATAATCGATTATATGAATCTGTATGGCGTCACTGACATAAAAGATTTGGTTGGCGTTATAGCATAAAGATTGGTCAAAATTTAAGAAATTTCATTGAAAAGTTTGGTTAATATTTCAAGGTATTAGGATTGACTTACCATAAAAATACCTCTAATCTAGTATTAGCTAGTATTAGAAAGTATTAGAAAGGGCTGAAATTATGGAACAATACAAAAAAGATTTTATTGAATTTATGGTGGAGTGTGAAGTGCTTACTTTTGGTGATTTCACAACAAAGAGTGGACGTAAGACACCATTTTTTATCAACGCAGGTAAATATTGTACAGGTAGACAATTAAACATATTAGGCGAGTACTATGCGAAGGCTATCAAGGACCAGTTTGGTACAGATTTTGATATATTATTTGGACCAGCTTATAAGGGCATACCACTTGCAGTTACAACCTCTATGGCGCTTAGTTCATCATATGGTGCTAATGTGGCATATTGCTCTAATCGGAAAGAGATTAAAGACCATGGTGACCAAGGTATATTACTTGGAGCAAAACCCTCTGATGGCCAGAAGATTGTAATCATCGAAGACGTGACAACTGCTGGCACCTCCATCTATGAAACAATGCCAATGTTGAAGGCACAGGCTGATGTGGATGTCCTTGGACTGATCATATCAGTAGATAGAATGGAAAAAGGTAAGGGTGAAAAATCAGCACTAAAAGAATTAGAAGAGGCATTTGGATTTGAAGCATGTGCCATTGTAACTATGAGCGAAGTAGTTGAATATTTACATAATAAAACCGTTGAAGGTAAAGTATATATCGATGATGCGATCAAAGAAAGAATTGATGCCTATTATGAGATATACGGTGCAAAATAGTATAAGTAGAATTAGAAGGCCTTACCTAGACCATATAACATTTCTTTTGTGTTAGACAGTTTTGGTGGGTCTTTTTTTGATACAATAGGAAAAGTACATGCCTTAACAACTTATCCTTACATTAAAAAGAATATCGAAGGAGAAAACGTGAACTTGAGGTTCGCTTTGTTCTATCATACTACCTTGATATTATAGGTATTTTCATGTATAATACCTATAAAAATAGTTAAGTTACTGTAGTGAATCAATAAGTTGCATGGGCGTTCCAATATATATGATGTGGGGGATATAATGGTGAAGATGTATTTAGAGTACTTAGACCGAGCAGCACTCGACAAAAAAGTGTTTACTTTTGTTATTTCAGGTGTTTTAGTTATATCGGTAATATTAATGGTCACAAATACTATGATTGGTTTAGACCAAAGAGTAAATATCAAGTGGCTATTGACGCTGGTTTTTGCGTCTTTTAGTACCTACCTTTATGTAAGAGAAAAATTTCAATATGTCATAGAGATATTGGTATTCAGTCTGCTGATTTTTGTCATGATACCCCTTGGGTATTTTGATGCTAATGGAGATATTGTGCTTACTGTCTCTTATTTATTTATCATATGCGTGGGTATCAATTTAGTTTTTATCAGGTGGGAAAGAATATTTTTTACTGTAATAATTGTAATTATCTATCTGTTAGTGTATCTCAGTGATTATAATTTCATGCTTTCAGATATTATCTGGAAACAAGAGGTATATGATCGCATCATTAATATACCGCTTACCATATTTGCATCTTCGATTGTGATTGCACTTGTAGCCAAAAGTTACAGAACAGAGCATGAGCTTTTAGCGCAAAAGAATCGAGAGCTAATAAGAGCTAATGAACGTCTCCATGAGATATCATCGACTGATTATTTGACTGATATATATAATCGAAGAAGTATTGTTTCGAAGCTTAAGGCCTATATAGATGATATTAATATAGGTGGTAATAAACAATTAGGCATATTGCTATTTGATATTGATGATTTTAAACCGGTTAACGATACCTATGGTCATTATATAGGCGATGCAGTCCTTAAAGCTGTTGCCCTTGCCTTAAAAAAGTTATTTATTGATTCTAGTATTGACATTGGGCGTTACGGTGGTGATGAGTTTTTAATCGTCTTTAATGATATGGATGAAAGTATGATACATAACTATATGGAAGAAGTGCAAACTAAGATTAAGGATATTCAATTACCACATCATATTCATATTGCTATTAGTGGTGGGTTTATCAAGTATCGAATAGATCGACATCGAACGGTGGAGAAGATACTCATTGAAGCTGATAAACGGTTGTATATCGCAAAACAAGCTGGCAAAGATAGAATTGTAGCGAAATAGCACCAATCAAGAAGTGGTATATACCAAAAGCGAAAACAACTCATGTTTTTGCTTTTTTTCATTGTGACGAAATTGAGTGGATGATATAATGATGAAGAATTAATTCGAACTGGCTATTGTAATAAATTGATTGGAGAATATGGATGAGAAAGTTATTTGGAACAGATGGCGTACGTGGGATTGCAAATGAGGCATTAACGGTAGAATTAGCTTTTCGATTGGGACAAGCAGGTGCCTACGTCCTTACTAAAGAAAACAAGCATAAGGCTACTATATTGATTGGCAGGGATACAAGACTATCGGGTGAAATGCTAGATGCGGCTATGATTGCAGGTATATGTTCAGTTGGGGCTGATGCAATCAGTATCGGTGTGGTACCAACACCAGCAGTATCGTATCTAACCAGAGAGTATGAAGCTGATGCTGGCGTTGTTATTTCTGCATCTCACAACTCTGTAGAATATAATGGCATCAAATTCTTCAATCGTGAAGGCTACAAATTGTCTGATGATATAGAACTAGAAATCGAACGATTAATTGCCAATGACAATAAAGACATTGTATTACCTACAGGAATAGGTATCGGACGTGTGATTCGAAGACACGAAAGTATTTTTGATTATATAAGGTATGCGAAAAGACAGATCAGTACATCTTTAGAAGGTTTAAAAGTGGTTATTGACTGTGCCAATGGTGCTTCGTATGTTTCTGCGCCAGAAGCTATTCGTGAACTTGGAGCAGAAGTCATTATTATTCATAATGAACCAGATGGCACCAATATCAACAAAAAATGTGGTTCAACCCATATGGATGACTTGCAAAACTATGTCATTCAAGTTGAAGCAGATCTGGGATTAGCCTTTGATGGTGATGCAGATCGTTGCCTGGCAGTAGATGAAAAGGGCAATATTGTTGATGGCGATGAATTAATGGCCATATGTGCAATACACATGAAAGAAAAAGGCACCCTCAAAAAAAATACGGTTGTGGCAACTGTTATGAGTAATCTGGGCTTCTTCAAAATGGGTGAAGCACACGATATCAATATCGAGCAGACAAAAGTAGGCGATCGGTATGTCCTTGAGAATATGATAGAGAATGGGTATAATCTCGGCGGAGAACAGTCAGGACACATCATATTTCTAGATGAAAACACCACAGGTGATGGACTGCTCACAGCGCTACATATTATGGAAGTGATGATGTTATCTAAGAAATCATTGTCAGAACTGGCATCAGTGATGTCGGTATTACCACAGGTGCTTATAAATGCAAAAGTAAATGTGGCGAAAAAGAATGACTATTTGAGCGACCAAGTGATAATGGCAGCCATTGCAAAGGTAGAGGCTAGATTTGATGGTAACGGTCGAGTTTTAATAAGACCTTCAGGCACAGAACCATTGGTGCGGGTTATGATAGAAGGTGAAGATATTTCACTTTTACAAAAAGAAGCAAGTGAATTAGCGAAATTAATTGAAGAGCGTTTAGCTTAGGAGGATATATGTGTGGCATAGTAGGATATGTAGGAGAAAAGCAAGCAACCCCGATATTAATGGATGGCTTGAAAAGTTTAGAATACAGAGGCTATGATTCAGCAGGTGTAGCTGTCTATGACAATGGTTTGAATCTAGTTAAAACAAAAGGACGATTAGTGGAGCTTGAAAAAAGACTGGAAGAATTCCCAGTTACCGGTATTGTCGGTATCGGGCATACGAGATGGGCTACTCATGGCGAACCATCAGAAATCAATTCCCATCCGCATATGAATGAAGAATCTTCGATGGCAGTTGTTCATAATGGTATTATAGAGAATTATATGGAGATACGAGACGACCTACTAGCAAAAGGTCATGTGTTTGTTTCAGAGACTGATACAGAAGTAGCAGTTCACCTTATTGAGCATTATTATAATCAAAATCAAGATCTATTGGATGCAGTTATTCTTGCTATCAAGGAACTTAAAGGTTCATATGCTTTAGGCGTGATACATGAGGATTATCCAAACCAATTAATAGCTGCGAGAAAAGACAGCCCATTGGTACTCGGTCTTGGCGAAGGTGAGAATTTCATAGCATCTGACATTCCTGCTATACTTAAATATACCCGTAATGTGTATTTGTTGGATGATGAGGAAGTTGCGGTGCTGACAAAAGACAGTATCACCATATATGATCTATATCGTGATGTGGTGACTAAAGACATATTCAAGGTAACATGGGATGTTGCAGCAGCTGAGAAAGATGGCTATGAGCATTTCATGATGAAAGAGATTATGGAACAACCCAAAGTCATTAAAGATATGCTAGCTTCAAGGATATATGACGATGTAGACGAAGTTAGACTTGATAATGTGGATTTATCAAAAGAGAAACTGAGTCAATATAGTAAGATCTACATTGTCGCTTGTGGAACCGCTTACTATAGCGGTCTAGTTGGGAAAAGTTTAATAGAGCGGCTTGCAAGAATACCTGTTATCACTGAAGTTGCATCTGAATTTCGATATAGTGACCCAATTATTGATAAAAATACCCTTATGATAGTTATCTCTCAGTCTGGAGAAACTGCAGATACCTTAGCCGCACTTAGACTAGCACAAGCAGCAGGCACGCATGTAATCGGTGTCGTAAATGCTGTTGGATCAACTATTGCTAGAGAAGCAGATGATGTGTTATATACTTTGGCGGGACCAGAAATCGCTGTGGCATCAACAAAAGCATATTCTGCACAAGTTTGTGCCATGTATTTAATTGCGACTAAAATAGCAATGGCTTATGATAAAATAAGTATTGAAGAGTTCAGGATTATTAGAAATGAACTGTTTATGTTGCCATCAAAAATCAAATCCATACTTGATAAAAAGGATCAACTAAAAGCGTTAGCTGAGAAATATGCCGATAGCAAGAATGTATTTTATATTGGAAGAGGATTAGACTTTGCGGTATCTATGGAAGGCGCCCTCAAAATAAAAGAGATTGCTTACCTTCATGCTGAGCCATATGCTGCAGGCGAACTGAAACATGGTCCGATTGCTCTAATAGAAAAGTCAACTTTACTTGTTGGGTTGCTAGCCCAAGAAGAATTCTACGACAAAACAATTAGCAACATCAAAGAAGTTAAGGCTAGAGGTGCAAAAGTACTTGCCATTGCAATGGAAGGAAAGAATTCTGTTGAAAAAGTAGCTGACGATGTATTTTATATTCCAAGAACCCATTGGATGATAGCACCATTATTAGCGAATATCCCGCAACAGCTCTTTGCGTATTATATTGCATGTGCACTTGGTCGCGATGTAGATAAACCAAGAAATCTAGCTAAAAGCGTGACAGTTGAATAGGCAATGTACGCGAAGGCGCACGCCAGCAATACTCAAGGGGTAATATTTAATATAATTGTAATATATTGATAATAAAGTTTGCCATGTTTTAGTTGATTAAATATGGATTGTATCCTATACTATAATAAGCGTGGGAAGCTGGGAAGCTGGGGAGTATCATTGGAGGATATATAATGTACGGTGATATTATATTTGTAGAACGGAAAAAACTATTATGGCGATCATACAAAAAAAGACGGGCTACAATTCATAATGATTTTGTAGATGCAATTGTAAGTAGGTTATTTAGCTTTACACATTTTGGTATAGAAGTTGAAGATGAACAGGTCATTCATTACGTGATCCCTAGTATACGACGATCTAAGGAATGTGCGATCGAATTAATATCCATGGAAGGTTTTCTCAAGGATGGTGTTAAAGAAGTTGCTGATAACATGCACTATGCATTTCCAAGAGATGAAATCGTACGAAGAGCGTATAGTAAAATTGGTGATTCTAATGGTAGATACAATATTTTAACCAATAATTGTGAACACTATGCCATATGGTGTGCAACTGATATTAAAATCTCAAATCAAAGCAAATTTATTGCAATATGTAGGGCAATTAGAAAAGCACCAAAAAGAACAGTTTATTTTGGACGCAAAGCAGGTTCTGCTACAGTTAGCTTTTTAAGAATGTGCACGTCATTTTATAAATAATATCATATAGATTAATATAATAAATAAGTAATATTGAAGAACAAAGTGTACTTCCAGTACACGTTTTCAAGAAGTGAAATTGTTCTCATGGAAAGGTCCTATAAAGAGCTTTCCTATTGAAGAACAAAGTGTACTTCCAGTACACGTTTTCAGGAAGTGAAATTGTTCTCATGGAAAGGTCTTATGGAGAGCTTTCCTATTGAAAAAAAATGATTAATGAAGGGCGCCCAATACAGTCACTGTATTTGGCGCCTATTATTTTATGAGTCTGACTAGTGATTGTAACATATATAGCACACTATAAGAGTAGTTAAGTACTGTCAATTAGTTCAATTACAATTAATTTTGTAGCAACTAAGGGGACTAAAGAATAAGTAGACTAAATAGGCGATTATGCCGTAGTAGTATAAAGTTGACTACTACATAGGCATCTGTAGGTACTAATGAACAAGTAGATTAAGATAGGAGAATGATATGAAACACATGATATTTGATATGGATGGTGTTATTATAGATAGCGAACCCATACATACAGCACTTGATATTAAGATGTTAGCTGGTTACGGTATAGAGATTTCAGCACAGGAGATTGAAAAATTTATTGGTATATCTAGCAAAGTAACGTGGGAGATTTTGAAGAATCGCTTTCAATTAGAGGCTACGGTTGACGAACTTGTGGAGGAATCCATTCAGTTGAAGCTTCATAACTTAAGCATATCTGGCATTAAACCTATAACTGGCATAGTGACATTATTAAACACTGTGCGTGATCTTGGCATACCCATGGCGGTTGCCTCATCATCACCAGAAAGCTATATAAAAGAAGTACTCAAAGTCTGTGGTATCCATGATTATTTTACCCATGTTGTTAGTGGACAGCATGTGGCGAATTCCAAACCGGCACCAGATATATTTCTAAAAACTGCCGAACTGCTTGGTGCAAAACCACAAGAATGTATAGTTATAGAGGATTCCACTCATGGGATTAGTGCAGCAAAAGTGGCAGGTATGTACTGTGTAGGATTTGATAATGTGAATTCTAAGAACCAAGTACTTGATCAAGCGGATATGATTGTACAGCGTATTTCAGAAATTGTAATAGATAAACTCACAAATTCCATATAGAAATCAAGAGGTTTGCAGAAAAATTAGCTCTATATTAGAAATACCTGTAAATCCACCGTTATAGCTAGAATAAAAGAAAAACCACTTGATTAATAGCCTGCCATGGGCTATAATCATAACTAACAACGCAACCGCTTGCACACAGCATTGCATATAATCAAGAAGCTTAGTAAGGTAGGTGGAAATTTTGAAAGAATACTTTAAATGTGACGAATGGCTTGTTATTGAAGAAGGCTTTGCATCTGAATATAACAGGGTTTCTGAAAGTGTCATGAGTCTTGGTAACGGTCATATGGGTATGAGAGGTAATTTTGAGGAACACTTTTCAGGTGATTCACTTCAAGGTACCTACTATGCCGGTGTGTATTATCCTGATAAAACAAAAGTTGGATGGTGGAAAAATGGCTATCCAGAATTTTTTGCCAAAGTACTCAATGGTACTAATATTTTTGGCATTGATGTTATGATTGATGGTCTTATGTTGGATTTTAATCAATGTGAGATTAAAGAATTTAAACGCGTCCTCAATATGAAAGAGGGCTACTTAGAACGAACAGCTACCATAATTGATCAAAAAGGGCATGAATCAAGGATTGTCTCAAAACGTTTTGTTAGTATGAAAACATCTGAAATAGGATGTGTCGCATATAGCATCACGCCTCTTAATTATGACGGGGATATTATTTTGACACCTTATCTGGATGGTTATGTTCAGAATGAAGATTCTAACTATGATGAGATATTCTGGGATGAGGTTGATAAAAAAGCCACCACTGACCTGTGTCATTTAACTACAAAAACGAATAAACTTGATTTTGTTGTAACTTGTGCTATGGATTATTCTTTGGAACTTGATGGTCTGCCAATAAAAGGCAACCCACTGGCGATTGAGAAGACCTATTATGTAGGCAATGAACATCATGTCAAGATGCATAAGGGTCAAACGGTTCAACTTATAAAATATATTGCAGCAGTGACTAATCGTGACTATGATAATGATGATTTGGTGAGTTCAGCAGTCGAATTGGTAAAAGAAGCCAAAGAGACTGGCTTTGATGAATTATTGTTAGCCCACTTAAAAGTATGGGCCGAGAAATGGTTAGAAAATGATGTTAGAATATATGGTGATGTGAAAGCGCAACAAGGCGTACGATTCAATATATTTCAGCTAAACCAAACCTATACAGGTGAGGATGCTAGACTCAATATTGGTCCTAAAGGGTGTACTGGCGAGAAATACGGCGGTAGTACTTATTGGGATACAGAAGCCTATTGCATACCGTTCTATTTAAGTACTGCGGGAAGTGATATCGCGAAGAATTTATTAATGTATCGTTATCACCATCTTAAAAAGGCTAAAGAAAATGCACAGAAACTTGGTTTAGATGGTGCTCTATATCCCATGGTAACCATGAATGGTGAAGAATGCCACAATGAGTGGGAGATTACTTTTGAAGAAATTCATCGTAATGGTGCCATAGCTTACGCAATCTATAATTATACGAATTACACTGGTGACAGTAGTTATTTGGATCAATATGGCATAGAGGTACTGATTGAAATCAGCCGTTTCTGGGCTAGCAGGGTCAATTACAACACCTATAAGGATCAATATATGATATTGGGCGTTACAGGACCTAATGAGTATGAGAATAATGTGAATAACAATTGGTATACCAATACCATAGCTGCTTGGACGATTACATATACCTTAGAACAACTGAAACGTCTTGAACAAATGGGCAGTGAATCACTACCAGTTGTAACGGATAAAGAAAAAATCAAGTGGCAAAAAATCATCGATAAAATGTACTATCCACATATAGATACCTATGATGTTTTTGCGCAACAAGATGGTTATCTAGATAAAGAGCAGATTCTGGTTAGTGAACTTGATGATAAGGAAAAACCCATTAACCAGAACTGGTCATGGGATAGAATACTGCGCTCTTGCTTTATTAAGCAAGCTGATGTACTGCAAGGTTTGTACTTTTTTTCTGATCGATATGACCTTGATACCAAGAAACGGAACTTTGATTTCTATGAACCCCGTACGCTTCATGAGTCATCTCTGTCACCTTGCGTTCATGCTATCATAGCATCAGAGATCGGCTACCATGACAAAGC
>JAQICP010000537.1 GCA_027858555.1 Vallitaleaceae bacterium | reverse complement strand
ACGACTTTTTAAATCTGATAGTGAACCAAAACTATATCAACTAGTAGATGAACCTATAAAAACCGAAACTTGCAATCCATCAGAATCATCACCTTTAATTTATGGCAGACTTTCGCGGGATAGGTATGAATACTGCCCTATGTTGACCCCTTCTGTATAACCATTGGTATAAAGTCCATACATATTAAGTGTTTTCATGTGAATAGATATAAGCTATAATATAAGCAATAGATTAAGTTACATATCAAGTAGATTATCGGAGGTTCCAAGTATGTTCAAACGATTAGGATTATTAGCACTATGTGTGGTACTCATTAGCGGAATCACAACTAGCAGCCAGACCATTCATAGTGCCACTTTTATATACTCATATCAGATCTGTGAGCAGTTGGGCATACTTCAAGGCGATGGTAATGGGGTTACAGATGAGTACCTTAAAAAAGATACGACCAGACTTCAAGCTGCCATATTATTTCTCCGTGTTAAGGGCTTAGAGGAAGAGGCGCTGAGTTTTATTGGCACTAGCACTTTTGTTGATGGAGCTGATGTTACTTGGGGAGGTGGACGTGCCATTCTGGCTTACCTTAAAGCGCATCCGGAACTGGGATGGGTTGGCGATACGGCGGGGCTATTTCACCCGAATCAGATTCTAACCGTGCAAGCCTACTATAAAGTAGCCCTAGAAGCACTGGGGTATCAACAAGGGGTAGACTTTCAGTGGGCAAATGTAGTCGAATATGCCATATCCCTTGGTATGAGTAATGCTAGGCATGAAACCCTGGTAGACAACAATCTATTTGCTATCATGACAGTGGAATTGCTTAGAGGCACGACGACAGAAGGCGAACAGTATGCCCAAGTCTTAGCTAATGCTAATATTATAGATGAGACAGTGGCGCTGAATTTTGGACTAATCATATCACTGGCTAACGGGATATATGAACTTGCCTTTGCGGTGAGTGATCCTGATAGGACCATTAATGCAGACGGCAAAAGCCAGACCGCTATAACTGCAACAATTATAAGGAGAGCCGATGGCGTGAAGATGCCGATCTATGGCATGATGGAATTCAGCATAAAGAAAGGGACACTTGACACTTACACAGCTTCTATTGTTAATGGACAATCAACAATCTGGGCAACTTCAATGGCTTCTAGTACCATATTGGTTGATGAAATAACAGCGAAGGTAATTGATGTGGATGATTATAAAGCATTCTATGGTTTGATTGGGACGGTTAGCATCACTTATGATCCAGATGAGACCTATCAAGAGACGAATTATGCCACAGTTCAGGTGGTAGGTGTTGATGCTACAACATGCGACCGTTTAAAGCTTACTTTTTCTGGTGATATAATTGCAGAGGCATATAAGACATTCCTTGTTGGAATCTATCCAGAGATTGAGGATTGGGCATCATTAGTTGCCTATGGCACTACTGGCGGATTATTTATTGATGGCAGGGATGTCTATATTAAGGACATTGTTCAGGCGTCACCGAATCAATTGACCTTTATACTGGATACGGATGTAGCGGGTTCACTTGGTACCGATATCAATAGAATAGAGTTGGGCTGGATGCCGACAATTACTAAAAATTATATGCGCGATAATGCGACACATACATTATATATTCCTTTCGGTATTGGCGATCTAGTTGGGCGCGTATCTAATCTAGAGTTTTCAACGAGTGATGTGGTTCTACCTGATTTTGATAGTGTTATAGCTTTAGATCAGATTAACTTGATAGCTATCTTTAGTGAAGCTCTAGCAGAAAACAGTGTAGAGATGAGCACCAGAGGCCTTGGTAATGTAGACGGCCTGACCGTGTATGACGATGCACTACAAGGTGCTAAAGATGTCTTTACAATAGATACGAAGCGGGTCTACCTGACTGCCAGTGCTTATGGCGCTACTCAAAACGAGATTGATTTTGCAGCTAGTAATAATCTAGTACTAGTCAATGAACTTTACGTTGGTGCCTATGATGAGACTAATGGGGTGGATCATCGTAATAAAGTGTTTTTTGAACTGGATGTTAGTAGTAGCCTAAGTTATGGTGATCACGAGCTATACGCCCATAACATTCTGGATTGGGCTGGTAATAGCGACGGTTCGAATGTTTTATCACCAACTACTATTAATTTTGAAGTGGTTAATTAGGTACGAATGTCCCATATGTAGTTATAAAGGAGTAGTTCAGGTTGAACTGCTCCTTTTTGCTATGCTGATATTAATATTCATTTTAGTATTGAGCCCGTATATTTTACAATAGTTCTAGTTATATTATTAATGATATGATATTATAAAGTATAATAAAGATGTTGTATGAACAAATTGGGTCTTTTTTAACACGTGAGGGTGTCTACGATAATTGGG
>JAQICP010000536.1 GCA_027858555.1 Vallitaleaceae bacterium | reverse complement strand
CTAATACCTTGGGATGGTTCTAATGAAGGCACGCCAGTGGTATTGAGCTATAATTCAAATGAGCATCGTGATTTATTTGATGGCGGAGACATTTATAAATATAGTACACGCTTCGAATTAGGTGAAGCTTTAATAACAGGTGAATATATCTTACGCATAACAGATACTAGTACTACTCCTAGCAAATCTGTAGATACCACTGTTTATGCAACAGATGCTAGTATAATAGAAGGCAATAATTATATAGGAACAGTTAATAGTGAAATCTGGCACAAATTATACTTCATATATGATCAAACTGCAACAGGTGATGTGACAGTATATAATGCCGACGATGTAGCAATAGGTAGTGGAAGTATAGAAGTATTCGATGAACGCTTCCACGATGACTTGATGAAAACCACACTTGATGCAGATGCTGAACCTAGCTACTTTACGATTGATGGTGCTCTAGTTAATAATAATGGTGATCAGTATAATACAAATGAAACAAGTAATGATTATTTGTGGGAAGTAACAGCAGATGATACGAATTATTATATCAAGATGTACAATGATAATCTAACAACTGATTATGTAGACGACGTTAAGATTGATGAATCTAATGGACCAACATTGTTTGATTCCACGAATGGCGGTCAATATACGGTTGAAGCAATGACCAATACAGATGCAGCTAATGGCCTTATGATCAGTATTCCAATAACTGAGTTTATAGGAAATAAATGGTGTTCAATCACAATCTTTAGAGAAGGTGGTGAAGATGGACGTGGCGATTATTTCTTTGAAGACAGCTCACAGAATATATTATCAATTGTAACAACAGGCCCAACAGGCCCAACAGTTATTCAGAACGTTGAAGTAGCCTTTAGTACGAGAACAGAAGGCGCTAATACACAGTTTGACGTTATAGAGGGTAAGTTTGTACTGACTGGTGCTGATGATGGCGTATATCAAGTATACACATCATCACAAGAACAAGATACCTATGGTTTATCAGATGGTTTCGTTTTTCAAGTTATTAGTGGTGTAGCTTATGATGAGGCAGGCCAGAATGAAATTACGGATGAGATCGTATTAAACCTAAACGAGGGTATAAAAATAGGCGATGCCTATGATATCAATGGTAATTTAACCAGTGAGGGAACTATACGCATCTTAAGATTTGTAGACAATAATGGCAATAAAGAATGGCTTGGACATACCGTGATCAAACCAGATGGCTCTATGTATATAACAAAAGAAGACGGTACCTATGAGATTACTCTAGAAGCATGGACAGATGTTTTTGGTAAGAGCATCATAGTAACCATATCAGGAGAGACCCTAACAGGTGGACGTGATATATCTTATGGACCAATGCAATTATCGGGTGAAGTATTCCTAGAAGCAGGCACCCCATTTACAGATTATAACTATTGGGTAGAAGTACTTGATGAAAACAAGAATCATGTTACCGAAGCTAGAAAAACTGAGAATAATATGAGTAACTTCTATTATCAGGTAGGTGGATTAGAGGAAGGTACTTATTATGTGGTTCTTCATACATATCAAGATCTTCAAGATCAAGGATATGCATCCTCAGAAGAGGTAGAGATTATTATTGATGCTAACGGTGATGCTACACCAAGTGCAGCAGATCTGGTACTTCGAAAGTCAGCTGACTTACCAATAGAAGTTGTCTATAATAATTGTGACTATTTACCAAGTTATATGAATTTTATTCAAATAGATGTTGGACTAAGGTATCTTAACACAAGCTCAGTAGATGATTTAAGTGTTGAGCTTATACCTTGGGACGGTTCTACTGAAGGTACCCCATTGGTTTTGATAGATGACCCAAATAACTTTAAGGTTTTGAATTATCAAGGAGATAAATATCAATTTGTAACAAGTATGGGATTAGGTGAAACATTAGTAGCAGATGATTCATATATTCTACGTATAACAGATAATAGTACTACGCCTATTAAATCTGTAGATACTATGATTTATGGAACAGATGCAAGCATCCTAGAGGGTAGTAATTATATTGGTAATGTTAATGGAGAATTATGGCATCATCTATACTTTATATATGATCAAACTGCAACTGGTGCTGTGACCGTATATAATGCTAATGATGAAGCAGTAGGTAGCGGAAGTATAGAAGTATTCGATGATCGCTTCCATGATGTCTTAATGAAAACCACACTTGATGCAAATGCTGAGCCAAGCTACTTCATGATTGATGGTGCTATAGTTAGAGGCAATGGTAATGAGTATTACACAACTGGAACAAATGATGATTATTTGTGGGAAGTAACAGCAGATGATACGAATTATTATATCAAGATGTACAATGATAATCTAACAACTGATTATG
>JAQICP010000454.1 GCA_027858555.1 Vallitaleaceae bacterium | reverse complement strand
TATTTAAGATATAATTTTTATAGAAACAAGGTATGATCAGCATAAAGAGGAGGCGTATAAAAGTATGTTTAAGGAATTCAAGACATTCATCTCTAAGGGTAACGTATTCGATTTAGCAGTTGGTATTATTATTGGGGGCGTTTTTGGGAAGATAGTAGCTTCATTTGTAGGCGATATTTTTATGCCCTTAATCAGTCTTTTACTGGGCAAGAAGTATCTCAGTGATATGTAAGTGGTTGGAGAAAAGGGAGTCGGTGACGACCCTGTAATGGCAATTAGATATGGGCAGTTTATTCAGACTTTTATTGATTTTCTATTAATCGCAATTGTCATTTTTTTCATGATCAAATTCATCAACAAGTTAAAGATAAAAGAAGAAGAGAAACCAGCAGCACCACCTGTTCCAACTAAGGAAGAATTGTTGCTTACTGAAATCAGAGATATACTCAAAGAGAAGTAAAGTGTAATATGATAGACTGATTAGAAAGAAGTGGAGCTACTAGGATTAACCGGGAGCAGCCAGTCTGTCAATGATATAATTAGTTCATAAGGACTTTCGTTTATGCGAAGGTCTTTTTATTGGGTTTTAATATAATATTTCAGCAGAGAGTTTATCAGACATTAAAAACCGTCCTATATGTTTTAAAAAACTGCATATTGACACAGTGTCTTTTTTGACTTATCATATAAAACATATAGTATTAGTATGAATTGGAGGTTCTTATGAGAATATCAGCAAAAGGTCGTTATGCCCTAGCTAGCATGATTGATTTGGCAGTGCACTATAATAACAACGAAAACATCACCGTTCTGAGTATTTCAGAAAGGCTTGATATTTCTAAAATATATTTGGAGCAAGTATTCGCACTACTAAAACGGGGCGGTCTTGTTATCTCTATCAAGGGGTCACAAGGTGGTTATAAGTTAAATAAAAACCCAATGGATATCACCATGTTTGACATACTTGAATCTATTGAGGTAGGCATGTTTGAAGAGATTAAAGAAGTGGTTGGTGAGAAATCTCATGCAATTGATGACGCCTTACAGATAGCAGTTTTTGGACCATTAGATAGTGCCATTAAAGATACATTAATAGGCATTACATTAGAGGCATTACTTAAGGAAGTTGAAAAGCAAAGTGGCGATAATCAATTCATGTTCTACATATAGATTTCAGATTGATCATAATCAAGCGAGGTGCGCAATATGGCAGAAAAGAATTTTAGTACAAACTGTATTCATGGATATAATAAGAAATACGATACCACAGGCGCTATCAGTGTTCCGATATTTCAATCAGCAACATTTGCGCATCCTGCGGTTGGTGAGAGTACCGGTTACGATTACTCAAGACTTCAAAACCCAACAAGAGAGCATCTAGAAAAGACTGTCGCGAATCTAGAAGGTGGTATTGATAGCCTTGCTTTTTCTACAGGGATGGCTGCAATCACAACATTGATGGCGCTCTTTTCCCCAGGCAATCATATTATTGCTTCTGATGATTTATATGGAGGCTCCCATAGATTATTCCATCATGTTTCTATGAAGAATGGGATTCTCTTTGATTTTGTGGATACTTCAGATGCGAAGGCCACTGAGTTGTTGATAAGACCGACAACCCGGGCGATATTTATTGAAACGCCGACGAATCCTATGATGCAAGTGACTGACATCAAATTAATAAGCACCATAACAAAAACACGAGGCCTGTTATTAGTCGTTGACAATACATTCTTAACACCGTATTATCAAAAACCCTTATCACTCGGTGCTGATATCGTTATGCATAGCGGGACTAAATTTTTAGGTGGTCATAATGATACATTAGCAGGATTTCTGGTAACTAATAATCAGACCATATTGGAAAAGCTACAATTTCTAACAAAAACCATCGGTGCAGGTTTGGCACCAATGGATAGTTGGCTAATCATTAGAGGCATTAAAACGCTGCCAATTCGAATGGATAGACAACAAGAAACTGCTATGGTCATAGCAAACTGGCTTAAAGCCCATCCATCCATTAGTACGATTCACTATATTGGACTTCCTGACCATATCAGTTATGATGTGACAAAAAAACAATGCAGTGGCTTTGGTTCCATGATTTCCTTTGAAGTGGATACTGAAGAAACGGCTATCAGACTACTTGATAGAATTGCACTTATTCAGTACGCAGAAAGTCTAGGTGGTGTAGAATCTTTAATGACCTATCCTATGACCCAAACACATTCAGATGTACCAATTGAAGTACGAGAAAAAAAGGGTATCAATAGCCGATTACTTAGACTATCTGTTGGACTAGAAGATGTTTGGGATTTAATAAACGACTTAGAATATGCGCTTAGAAAGGACTAATATGGTTTATGATTTTGATAAGGTAATTGATAGAAAACATACAGATTCAATCAAGTACGATTTCGCCCTTAAAAGGGGGATGCCAGAGGATATACTACCACTATGGGTGGCAGATATGGATTTTCAAACACCTAATGAAGTTATTGAAGCGTTAGTAGAAAAAAGCAGGCATGGTATTTTTGGTTATTCTGAAAGTAACGAAGATTATTATAATGTATTACATACATGGTTTAAGGAACGGTTTAATTGGAAGATCAAACCCCAGTGGTTGGTAAAGACACCAGGTGTTGTTTATGCCATTACAACAGCCATCAAGGCATTCTCAAAAGTAGATGAGGCTGTGATGATACAAGAACCAGTGTATTACCCAATTAAATAAGCTATAAGCTTTAATGACCGGGAAATTATCATTAATCAATTAGTATACAAAGATGGTAGATATGAGATTGATTTTGAGGATTTTGAAACGAAAATAGTAGACCATGAGGTAAAGCTATTTATCCTATGTAATCCGCACAATCCAGTTGGTCGTGTATGGAAAAAGGATGAGTTGATAAGGCTTGGCGATATCTGCTTGAAGCATCAAGTACTGGTG
>JAQICP010000344.1 GCA_027858555.1 Vallitaleaceae bacterium | reverse complement strand
TTTTATTCCTAATATATTGGGACAGATTGTCATCATTATCACATTTTCAATTCCTGGTGCCATATTTTATGAAGCTTTCTTAGCATTCATCGGCCTTGGAATACCTTCACCATTCGCTTCACTTGGTGTCTTAATAAATGATGGCTATAAATTAATGAAAACCGCTACTTATTTAATGGTTATTCCTGCACTTGTTATCAGTGCACTTATGTTATCACTTAATATCTTTGCTAACGGTCTTAGAGATGCACTTGATCCTAAGATGCGTAACATGTAGAAAGGAGACAATTATGTCACAAAAAGTATTAGAAGTAAAAGATTTAGAAGTCTCCTTCGTAACACATGGAGGCGAAGTTCAGGCAGTAAGAGGTGTTACTTATGACCTACACGAAGGTGAAACACTGGCAATCGTTGGTGAATCTGGTTCAGGTAAGTCTGTAGCATCTAAAGCAGTAATGGGTCTGACCGCTAATAATGGTTGGATCAAAGGTGGCAGCATTATGTTTGAAGGCATTGATATTGCGAGGACTGCCAACAAAAACATGTATAAAATCCGTGGTTCAGAGATATCTATGATTTTCCAAGATCCTATGACAGCACTTAATCCTGTTATGACCATAGGTAAGCAGATCATGGAAGGTATCATCAAGCATCAAGGGCTTTCAAAGCACGAAGCTAAGATTAAAGCTATTGAATTGATTGATCTTGTTGGTATCGATCAACCTGAAAAACGTTTCAGACAATACCCTCACCAATTTTCAGGTGGTATGAGACAGCGTATGGTTATTGCTATTGCGCTCGCATGTAACCCTAAGATACTGATTGCAGATGAACCTACGACTGCTCTTGATGTTACCATTCAAGCTCAGATACTGGAATTAATTAATGATCTTCAAGCAAAAACAGGTGTTGCTGTTATCTTTATCACCCACGACCTTGGCGTTGTTGCCAATGTTGCTGATAGAGTTGCTGTTATGTATGCCGGCAAGATTGTTGAAGTAGGAACCGTTGATGAAATCTTCTACGAACCAAGACATCCCTACACATGGGGCTTACTGGCATCTATGCCGTCACTTGACACAGATGATGAACATTTATACTCAATACCTGGTACACCACCTGATCTAATGCACCCACCTACTGGTGATGCGTTTGCTATCAGAAGTGCGTATGCTATGAAAATCGATAAAATGTATGAACCTCCAATGATTAAAATTTCGGATACACATTATGCTGCAACTTGGCTACTTAATGATATGTCACCAAAAGTAACGCCACCATCAGTAGTTGCTAAGTTATGGAAGGAGGCTGGAATAGATGAGTAAAACAGAACATAACGAAGTCATCCTTCAAGTTAAAAATCTAAGACAATACTTCCGACTAGGTAGAAAAGGCATTGTAAAAGCTGTTGATGATGTGTCATTTGATGTCTATAAAGGTGAAACTTTAGGTCTTGTTGGTGAATCTGGCTCAGGTAAAACAACAACGGGTCGTTCAATCATAAGATTATATGACCCAGACGGTGGCGAAGTATACTTTGAAGGCAATCGTATTGATGGTCCAATGGATAAGAAGACGAAAAAACTACTGACTAAGAATATGCAGATGATCTTTCAAGATCCTCAAGCATCACTTAATGGACGTATGACTGTTGGCGATATTATCGCAGAAGGTCTAGATGTTCATGGCTTATATACTTCTAAACAAGATAAAATGAAAAAAGTGTATGAGATGCTTGAAACTGTAGGTCTAAACAGAGAGCATGCCTCTAGATATCCCCATGAATTTTCTGGTGGACAACGTCAGAGAATCGGTATTGCAAGAGCCTTAATTCTTGATCCCAAAATTGTCATTGCTGACGAACCAATATCTGCACTTGACGTTTCAATTCAAGCTCAGGTTGTTAACCTAATGAATGAGTTAAAAAAAGAAAGAGACTGAACTTATCTATTTATAGCACATGATTTATCAATGGTAAAATATATATCTGATAGAGTTGCTGTTATGCATCAAGGTAAGATAGTTGAACTAGCTAATAGTGATGAATTATATGCGCATGCATTACACCCATATACCAAATCTCTACTATCAGCCATACCACTGCCTGATCCTAGATCAGAACGTATCAGAAAACGTATAACCTATGACTACGAAGCACATAATTACAATGAATCCAATCTGCCTGAGTGGGTTGAAATCAAACCAAAGCATTTCATTTATGCTTCACCAAGTGAAGTTGTGAAATACAAAACTGAACTAGGCATATAGTAGGTAACAAAGCTATATGATCATACTAAAAAAGGGCTAATCATTAGCCCTTTTTATGTTGGTTTTTTATCGAATGTTGGGGTAGCCCCACATGCAACCGGGTCAACTTATACCCCAATACCTAATATAAATGACAAAATTATCATACCTGCTCCTGCAAAAAAAACAGGCATCGTTGACTCAGCCTTATCTGGTCTAGACCTTATAAACTCAGTTAAGCTCATCTCTTCTGGATCCTCTTCTTTTACACCTTGCTTAAAATGCGTCAACTTTTTAAAGAAATACCTGGGTCCATTAAAAAATCCCTGTTCAAAACTAAAGCTTATACCACCGTATATTAAATATATAAGACCTATTACAAACATGCTATCTATGAATGGATACCCTTTCCCTTTAGCAAACAGGAAATAAGTAAATGATATCACGATATTTATAGCCCCTAAAGAAATACCTATGATTACTTTCTTTTTTATCTTATTCAAATCAATACCTCCAAACCGTATTGTCATTATTATACATGAAAGCCAATTAAAAGTCATAGCTTTTTCATAGAGCTTTATGGTATATTGTACTATAATAAGATATGGTAACACTCTAACACTGATATATTTCATAGTCATCTTGCGAGGTATAATTTTGAATGATTTAAAGGTTTGGTATCTGTTTCACTCTGGTTTTGCAGTTAAGCACAAAAAAAATGTTTTCATTTTTGATTACTATAATAATATTCCTAAAAACGAAGTCTTTGACTTAAACCATGGCGTCGTCAATCCAGAAGAGATCAAAGATTGTCATGTTTATGTGTTTGTCTCTCATAGCCATTATGATCATTATAATAGCATCATATTCACATGGGCAGATGTCATAAGTGATATTCATTATATCGTATCTGATGATCTTAAGCTGAACCGTGATACGAATGCTGTTACCATAGCCCTTCCTGATCAAACCTATCATATTAATGATATAACCGTGGAAACTTTAAAATCAAACGATATGGGTGTTGCCTATATCGTAAAATCCGAAGGTCTGAATATATTTCATTCTGGTGATTTGAATTGGTGGGTAGGCAGTAACACCACTGTCAACGCAGCTGACGAGCTAATATTTAAAGAAGAATATGGTAAGTTGAAAGATCACGATATTGACCTGGCATTTATACCAGTGTCACCCAAGTTAGAAGAGAATTACAGCCTATCTATTGCTTATTTTTTAAAAAACATTGCTAAAGAAAATTGTTATGTTTTTCCTATGCACTTTGCCCTTAATATTAGAATCTTCCAGTGGCTAGAACGTGATGGTTTATTAAAAGATCCTCGGCTCCAAACGTTCATGCATAGAGGTCTCATTACATCAACCCGCGAATAGTAATTGTAAACTTAATTCACTAGATATAAAGGAGTTATTATGAATTTTTTCAATCCCTATGGACCATTTGTCGAATATGGCACCAAATTATTCAATGTACTATTTTGTAATATCGTCGTAGCTTTTGTCATATTCATTGCTATAAATGCATTAGACTTATCTGCGTCTTTATCAAGCTTACCTTTTTTAGTATTTAGTTTCTTTATCACATTACTAATTCTTGGTATAAGTTTAGTCGGTATATTCAAAGCTGCCTTTGGCGGCATTGCACCTCATTATGGGTTTGGACCTGCTTATTTCATCAGGCCTTTCAAACAACTTAAAACTAGATGGCGTCTACTTATTATAGGCTCTTTCCTTAATGTATTTCTCATTGCCACATCCCTCTATGCTGTTATATTAATATTAACAGGCACGTTAGACTTACCTTTCATTATGACACCGGTTTATGTGTTACTATTTCTTGAAAGTTTAATTGTCAGTTTTTATAGTTTTCCTTTGATGGCACATACTGAAATGTCTTTCATGGATACATTCAAATATGCTTTTGGATTTGCCCACAGACATTTTCTAGTTACCTTAGCCTCTGTAGCTATTACTGCTGCTGCCATTTATATGGTGATCTACTACTGGATGTTGATATTTATCGTACCAAGTCTAGCTATCGCTAGCATATCGTATCTTGTTCTTACCTTTGTTTTTCCAAAATATGAATTAGAAAAATTCGGCCTGGACTTAGAATCCTATGTGGTTAAAAAAAGCTGATACAGTGCATATACGTACAGGAAGCTACATGTTCATGTTCTGCGATTACTAATCACACATAAAAATGGTAGCAGTTCTATTGAACCGCTACCATCTGATTATTACTCTAATTCAATTTTTCTGGGGAGGTCCTCCCGTAAACCCACAAAGAACCAGACTTTCCTACTTGAACTTACAATGATTCCATATAAGCTTTCAGATACGGAATATAGCTATCTGGGAAAGTAAGAAAAGCATCCGAAGCCATTAGTGCTTCAATCTCTGCGTAGGTGACCCACTTCACATCTGAAACCTCTTCATAATCCAGCACACACTCTGCTAAATCAATCTCTTTATGGGCTACATAGACATCCCTGTAATAATTGGCATTCCCTCTAACCTTTTGAGAAATCAGTAACTGTATCTCATCAGATTGTAAGGCTATACCCAGCTCCTCATATAATTCTCTAAGGATAGCTTCCTCGGATGTCTCTCCAACTAAGGCAGCTCCACCAGTATCTGCCCATACATTGGGCCATCCGAATTTGGTGGCAGAACGTTTTTGAATAAGTATGTCTTTATCTGCGTTAATGATTAAAATACAGACGACCAAATTATATTCGTTGTCTTCCAATGATTCTCGATGGTCTCGTTCAATCACCTTGCCTGTGACCTGCTTATGGTCATCATATACATCCCATAATTCACTCATATTGAATTTCTCCTTGAACACTGCTAAATTACGCCATCTCCAACGCAATCTCCATCATCTTGGTAAATGCTTTCTGTCGCTCTTCACTGGTAGTTACCTGGCCACTGACCAATGAGTCAGATACCGTGAGTATACAAGATGCTTCTTTACCAAGTACTTTAGCATATTCGAAAAGTGCAAATGATTCCATCTCAACTGCCAGGCAATCATGCTCATCTCTAATGGTTTCAAATGCCTTGAAATTCTTTCTATAAAAAACATCCGATGAATGGATTCTACCTCTATGGATCTTGGTACCTAATCGCTCAGCTACTTTTGCGATCTCATCATTGAGTGCTGGTGTAGCAAGCATAACGTCGTCATCGATATCGCCTTGTGCTTTAGCGAAACTTGATTCAGACCAAGCTGAATCTACCAGTAACACATCATAGACATTCAAGTCTTTTGAATAAGCGCCACATGAACCGATCCTAATAATTCTTTTCACGTCATAAAAGGCATATAATTCATGTGAGTAGATACCGATGCTCGCCATACCCATACCTGATCCCATAACAGAAATCTTCTTGCCTTTATAAGTACCGGTATACCCTAACATGTTCCGTACTGAATTGAACTGCACTGGGTTTTCTAAGTAATTTTCTGCAATATATTTTGCTCTAAGTGGATCACCTGGCATTAGTACTGTGTCAGCTATGATACCTAATCTATCAACTTCGATGTGAGGTGTTGGTATTGGTAACGTTTTTTCTTGTGAATGTGGTGATTTCATAAATAGTCTCCTTTTTAATAATATATTCTACTTCCATTATAATTTTTATCCATATTAAATACAAGGACTACTTATAGATAACTAATAGCCAGCAAAATCCATGTTGCGATTTACTGGCTATTTTAAGACCTTGACCTCGTTTGGGCAGGTGTTTATCACCCTTTGCGCATTAGTGCCTCTATTGCTCCAATTATTGCTTTATAACCCACCTCTAAGTCGTCAATCTGGATAACAGCCGATTCAATCGGACATCTGCCATCCCCAGTTCGATTAATCACATACGGTACGATTTTATCAGCGACTACTTCTAACCCTTTACGCTTTGCGTAAAGGATGGCAGGCTTACTAATAATCGGTGTCATCACCTTAGTTGCACCACATAAAAGGGCTAACATGATAGCGCCTTTACCCATGATTCGATCCACCACCAATAAAGGCTCTAAACTGGTCCCATTAGCCTGGTAAAATACCAGTAAGGGTTTAACGCCCTTGAAAGTGGATGTCTCAATCACTTCATTGTTTTTTATAATCAGACAAGTCTTATCAGGATAAGCTTCAAACCATTCCTTAGTCGATTGAAATTCTACCATTTTTACCAACCGCTCTTTCTAGCACTAATATGAGTGCTGGCACAAGAATTACTTGTATAATTATACCTGGGATACTGGTAGCAAACATAGCTATGGTACCAAATACTGGTGGTAATTTCACCTCAAATAATCGTAGAGCCAGTATGATAGCACCAAGTTCTACTAGTCGCCCTAATATCATAGCGCCAATTAATGCGATATACACATTAACACGTTTCACATTGTATAAATAACCTGCTACCAAACCATAAACCACTAATTCCACTAACATGAATATGGCAATCGGCATAGGTGGCATGCCAAGTAGTACACCTACTATTATTGAAACCAGTGCAATTAGAACCCCACTCATTGGTCCGAGTAGCATGGCACCAATTAAGACCGGTAAATGAATCGGTAAAAATATCTGCCCAATTGTTGGTCCCCCAATCATATGAAATGCTTGTGGTAAAATAATACCAAGTGCTGCAAATAACCCTGTATAAACTATTTTTCTCGTTGACATCTGTTTCTCCTTTTTTTGTCCAAAATTTCATATAAAAAAGCCACGAAGTTAGCCTTCCTGGCATCTATTCAGTATTTCATTTACTGTGTAATCAATCCAATCATTCAGTTTTAGCTCTGGTAAACCCGGTATCATCAATCCGCAGCGATTCACTGGAATTAATAATTTGATGGCTCTGCTATCACCAATTGCCTCGGCTATCTTAGGTGTTATCTCACCCATCATAGCATTAGCAACGAGTATTGCCATAGGTCCTACTATAATATCCATTTTCTTAGCATTTACAACAATTGCGTTTTCGCCTGTGGCACCTGCGCTCGCACCTGCTTTTAGCATACTCATGGTTGCTGTGGAATTCGTTCCAAGAGCAATAACTTCTGTTATCACTGCTGATTTTCTCAGCTTCTCAACTATGGTTCTACCGATGCCGCCACCTTGACCGTCAACAATACCTATTTTCATTGACTCACCTCTTTATATGACTAAGCAGATTATAACACTAAGCAAGTATTGAATCAAGGTGCTAAATAACCTTTAATAGGCCAATATATCAGGTATTGCTTTACTATGTTAGATAACAGGTCGATCAGATGTTTATAATAGGCATATAATAGGCTTTACCAAATTAACAAGAGCTTTGAGACAGGTCATAGGGTATATCCACATGCCATCCATATTTTGTTTACATATACAATAGGAACAGATATAATAAGACAATATGACACACGGGGTATTATATGGTTAATCGACTTAAACAAAGACTTGTACTTTCTATCGCTTCCATTTTCATTGTCATACTGGTAATCACCATGAGTGTTCTATATGTTATTATGGAAAAATCATTTTATAATAGTGCAAAGATATCGGCCTTTTCAATCACCAACTCTATCTATATTGCCATGAACGAAGTTATATTCGATGGTGTCGATATTGCCTCGTTTATCTCAAAAGATCCTCTCATTCACCATACTTTTTTCAACGATCAGGCCAGTGAACTCACCTATCAAGAAGACCTGTCTACTTATCTTCAAAATGTTTCGACTATATATAATTATCAAAAGATCTATCTGGTTTCTTTTAATACAGATAGGTGCTATGGATCTAATGGATTCACTCAAGATTTCAACGAAGACAATAATAATGATGCTTGGTTCTTCAATAAAAAAATGTCTTCTCTCAGCTCATCAACAGATAATCCCTATGAAAGTCTTTTAATCAATAATCCTGAAGGTGATACTGATTTTTATATGACCTACATCATTTCAGATGAGAATGCCAACGCCCTCGGTCTCCTGATGTTAGGCATTGACTATAATCTTGCCATTGCCTCAAACAACGAGCAAGCTTCACGTCTGAGTACAGATATCTACTTAGTTAATCCAGATGGTTCCTATCAAGATGCACTACTGAGTAATGGCATTAATGGTCATACCATATTTGAGTCACTGTCAATTGATACTTTAGATAAAAGTGGGGATTTTAATTTTGTAACCAAAGATAAAACATATATTGCCTATCGTTATATCGAAGAAATGAATCGTTTTATCATTATAACCCAGTTATTATCCATTAATATGTTTAGTACTTTCGCACTGACTTTTTTGGTAGTCGCTTTAATCCTCTTAATTATTGTCTTAGTCGTATTACGTTTCTATACCACATCTAGCCATAAGATTATGCATCACGCTTCAATCGACGCTTTAACTGGTGTTATGAATCGTTCATCCTATAACAGTAAGATTCTAGATGCAGTTGAGTTATGCTCAAAATATCATATCAGTTCAACCTTGATATTTATTGATATCGACCATTTCAAATCCATTAATGATTCCCTCGGTCACGACAAAGGTGATGAAATCATCATAGCCTTAGCCAATCTACTGAAAAACACAAAAAGAAAAGATGATCACTTGTTCAGATGGGGTGGTGATGAATTTGCTATTATTGCCAGATGTGCTCTTGAAGATGCCCTTGGCCTATCAAGAAGAATACTTGAAAGCAGTCACCAGATTACATACCAGACCGTACAACAGACTGTTCAGCAATCCGTACATGGCCATAATAATGCCCTTACACTAAGTATCGGTGTCAGCGAGCTACTGCCTACAGATAATAAGAAGGATTGCTTTAACAGAGCAGATCAAGCCCTGTACCATGCCAAGGAACAGGGTAGAGATCAGATCTGTTATATATAATACATCACCTATGATATGTTGTATTTAGAATGTCATCCACTCTTTGATATTAGTTTTTATAACACTGAGCAGGCCCGCATGCACTTTCGCTGATTTACGTACATCCACTAGAAAGTCTGCATAGTCATCGCGACATGCCTCGTCTACAGTAAATCCCCCATATACCACACCTTCATATTGTAAAATCATATCACTATAGGACATGTCACTAATCTTATAACCATCGATTCTGAGGGCATACTCACGGTATGTTTCATACTTTTTACGCTCAAACCTTAATGCTTTTAAGTAATCATTAATAATATCAACTATGATCATAACTTGTCTTGTTGGTTCTCCCTGACGATAGTATCGTTTTTTTCTAATGATATACCTAACTGACTGGTAGAGACCAATTACGCCTACAATTCCTAAAAATGATATGAACACAATCAGTATGACCTGTTTTGTTTGATCACTTAGTCCAAGTGGTATCGCTTCAACCGGTTCAATAATTTCCGGCTTATTATTTTGCACCAGACTACTGCCATCGGCTTGACCCGTAGCTTCAAAAGGAATCCATCCCACATCTTCAAAGTAGACTTCTATCCATGTGTGCGCATCCGAGTCTTTAACTAGTACATTGCCAGCAGCTAACGCGTCTGCAAGTTCTGGTTGGAACTGGATATTGGCATAATCTATATCATAATCCACCAGATAACCCGATACATACCTACCTGGAATCCCCTGACTTCTCAGCATCAATATGGCTGCTGTAGAAAAATGTTGGCAAAACCCTTCTTTTGATCCCTCTAAAAAGAATTGAATGCGATCTGCATTATCACTCATTGGAAGTGGCGGTGTTATATTGTAGACAAACCCATCTTTTAGATAGGCCAAAATTGCTTTTGTCTTATCATAATCAGACATACCATCCGCTACTATATCATCTGTAATGGTCGTCACATAATCATAGCCTTCTGGCAATTCATAAATGGTGCCACTATAATCTCTTTCATTATCGGAAGACCTTAGAAGGTCAACCAACTGGGGGTCATTAGTATCAATACTTAGAGCATCGTAGCCATACGCTATGGTTTCCTCTAATATCCGATAGTCATAATTTTCAATATTAAAAGTATTTTTATCCAGATCACGGTTAACGGTGATATAATCTTCTGTTGTAATATTAGTAAC
>JAQICP010000336.1 GCA_027858555.1 Vallitaleaceae bacterium | reverse complement strand
ACCATGGTTAGGGAAATCCCAACAATAGCTATGTCAACAATTAATTCTATTAAAGAAAATCCTTTATTGTTATTAAGTGCTTTCATACCTTCACCCCGTTACTATAATAATCTAGCATTCACAATTGCCTTCAATGGTTATGATCAATCAATTGTCCAGTTGTCAAAGTAGATTAACTGATTATACCTGTCTCTATTGGAATCAGAAGTATCTGCAATACCGATATACTCTTGGTATATAAAACTAATCGTACGGTAAGTATTATTATATATATCATCGCCACCCGCCTCTAAAAGCGGTTCAAATGCGAAATAGCTTTCAAGTTCTGGGTATTTTTTTATTATTTTAAGTATACACTTTTCTTCATTCGTATTATTTAAATCATCATCTTTCTTACTGTATCCTATGAAAGTTGAATCACCACTATTATTCACTGTAATCTGTCCGTCAGCAATAATAGTACCTACAAAGTCAATATTGTCTTGTGTGATTTTCACAGGTCCTGCTGATACGATGATACCCTGTATCACATTACTGGCATCTGGTTCATAATAGACACGAGATGTTACACCTGATGGTAAGTCACCCTGACCCTCATCTGGACCAATCACTATTTCTATACTGGAATCATAGTTAATGATTGCCAATTCTTTTACGTATTTGATGCCATTTTTTCCATAATCATAATAATCCACTGTATCAAAAGCTGAGAAACTAACAAGCCCAGGATCAGGATTTGAATACATGGTTATGACATCTTCTGTGGCAATACGCGTTTTAGCTTCTGCTAGTGTCATTCTCTCAAATTCATTTACGTTACTCAAAAACATCGTATAATAATTATATCTAATTTCAGCTTCGTCACTAGCTTCTTCCGCTTGAGTATCACCTATTATATTGTCTTGAATAACGCCACCAGTAAAATACAAACCGAGAGATCTTTTTACATTAGCAGAATTAATACTAATATTCACACCATCTCCCCATCCATCATTATAGAATTGCATTGCACCAGCTGTTGTACCACCGTAAGTATCATAGTAAGTCTTAAAATAGTTAGCTTTATCATCGAAATTTGCTACAGTAGCGCCATACCCCGTGAAATATAGATAATCATCGGATACTTCTGTAGTTACATTGCTAGAATTAAAAGGTGAATTCGAAGGAATGATATCAGCATCATCAATCAATGACCTATAAAACATATAATTCGTAGCAATTGCCATACTTTCACCCGTTTGATATGGGCTCAGTTCCGTACGATTAACATAAGCTGTTCCATTGATATGGATGCCGTCATTACCAGTTGCATACTCATTGTTAGGTTGATTAATTGGGTCACCGGATATTGTAATATTAGCCGAAGTTCTTTCTTGACTTGTATAATTCACAATAATACTACTACTTTTATCATGTGTTAATGCGCCTGTTGACCCATTAGAAAATCCAAAAAATGGACCATCAATAATAATATCACCATTTGGTGCATTTAATTCTATATCATCTTTTGTATAAACCGCAGTATTTTTGGCTTCAATATAACCACCATCAGCATCTCCTTGAAGTACAAGCGAATTAACAAATGCATTACCATCATTAATAATTAAATTAGCCGCACTTTCAGATACCTGCAGATAACTTGCACTCACTAAATCACCATTATTCAAAATGACCGTACCTGCATTCACTTCAATACCACCATATAAGTCAGGGTCTCTTTGTGCAAGTTCAGTTGCCGGTATAGTTCCAAGTGCATATAAATCACCTGAAATGGTTACCGTCCCTGTACTGTTTGGTGAGAGTAATATATCATCATTTGTGACCAAGGCATTTTGCCATAATGGATTATTAAGTATTCTAATTTTCTCTTCAACAACTTTTAGTGGGTATTGCATGTCTGGCTCTTTAATAATAATATCTGTGGAAAGGGTTTGATCTGTTATATCTTGATATTCAAACTTAGATGTAATATCGCCTATGGTCAAAGTATCTACGCCTGATGAAAAATTGATCAAATTAACTTTCTCTACCGATATGGCATAATGATTTTCAGAAAGTGCTTCTCTTGTATCTATATAGGTATTGATAGCGGCTATCTCAGCTAACATCTCATCCGTTTTAAAATCTGCCGGAACTTCAGGTGTCACATTAACGCTACCGTTAACTATGGCAAGATAATTACTAAAAAAATCTTTAAAAGCTTGTTTGAAAAGTATGTCCCCTTGTTCTTGAAGATGAGCATCATTGAGTGTGCCATCTGACATATAAACACT
>JAQICP010000272.1 GCA_027858555.1 Vallitaleaceae bacterium | reverse complement strand
TCATGTTGCTTGGGCGATTGGAATTATTTACAGTAATTGCATTATTAACGCCACAGTTTTGGAAGTCTGAATTATAAAATAGAATTAACTTTCTAACTATAAAGACAGCTACATTCCCTAGAATGTAGCTGTCTTTTTTCTAAAACACTGCTAAATACTGAATAACCAAATACCCTGTTATTTGATGCTTACAAATCGTTTTTTACCGATTTTAATGACATCCCCAGATATTAGTTCCCGATGTTCTGTCATATCCATAACCTGTCCATTAATGCTTATGCCTTGTTGTTCTATCAATCTGCGCACTTCGGACTTACTTTTTATAATATTATTTCGCACGAGGAAAATCATCATATCATCAGTCGGCTCCCAGTCAAATGAAATCATGTCTTTTGGCACCTCTCCCTTAGAGTGGACCGTCACAAACTTTTCTTCTGCCTTTATCGCCATCTCTTTTGAATGGTATAACCTCACTATTTCGCGGGCTAAGCACATCTTGATATTCTTAGGATTTGTTCTGCCAGATTCTATTTGTACGCTGTAATCTTTAATCTGATCTGGTTCTACATCGGTAATAAGTTCAAAATATCTGATAATCATATCATCTTTGATCTGCATGACCTTTTCATACATCCGGCCCGGCTCTTCATCAACACCTATGTAATTGCCGAGACTCTTGCTCATTTTTTGAACGCCATCAAGCCCTTCCAAAATCGGCATAAAGATCGCTACCTGTTTTTCTTTTTCTTCTGTGCCCTGCATATCCCTACCCATAAGAATATTAAAAGTCTGATCTGTGCCACCAATCTCTACGTCAGCTTCAAGTTCTAGGCTATCAATACCCTGTAGTAACGGGTATAACAATTCATGAAGTCCGATTGGTTGATTAGCTTGCATTCTTTTTTTGAAGCTTTCTCTTTCAAGTATTCTAGCAACTGTTTGTTTGGACATGAGCAGCATCAAGTCTTCAATCTTAAGGGCACTTAACCATTCACTATTAAAAAAAATAACCGTCTTATCTGGATCCAATACTTTTAACAACTGTTTTTTGTATGTTTCAGCGTTCTCTAAAACTTCTTTTTCACTAAGTTGAACTCTTCCCTTGCTTTTTCCTGACGGATCACCTATTCGCCCTGTAAAATCACCGATAATGATAAATGCCTTATGCCCCAATGATTGAAACTGTCGAATTTTTCGAAGGACCACCGTATGACCAAGATGCAGATCTGGTGCAGTAGGATCAAGTCCTAATTTAATGATCAAGGGCCTGCCTGTTGTATTAGATTTTTCAAGTTTGCTCTTTAGTTCAGCCTCACTATGGAGTTCTAAAACACCTTTTTTGATAAGTTTCATCTGTTCGTTGATTGTTTTCATTGTATTACCTCCATTTTTTAAATGATTGGCAATAGCTGTAAAACTAGGTTGTTCAAAAAGCGCTTACATATCTAGCTCGCTTTTCCGTCACAATAAAAAAACTCGTCACTCTATCAATAATTGATAGAGGACGAGTATTATCTCGTGGTACCACCTCAGTTTATCACAACCTCACGGTAGTGACCTTTCAAGTACGGCTAATGCGTATACTCTAGCGCTATAACGGGCGCGGGGGCCGACACAGCCTACTATTACTTTCGGTGTGCTGCTCGAGGATGTATTGGGACATCTAAACCTTTGCGCCTCACACCAACCGGCAACTCTCTGAAATGGTTTACTGATAGTCTTAGTTATTCCTGTCTTCGCATTTGTGTTGTTATCATTATACACTAGCCTCTATCCTTAAAGCAATGCTTAATTGTTAGATAATCTATTAGTTGTACTAACCTAGTGCCACATCAAGTACCATCATAACTGCAAATCCAACCATGCATCCAATAGTTGCAAGGTCGGTTCTTGAAGATTCATCGCCAATCTGTGACTCTGGTATCAACTCTTCTACAACTACATAAATCATTGCGCCTGCAGCAAATGCTAAGGCGTATGGTAGCATAGACCTCATAGATATAACTGCGATTGCACCGATGACACCTGCAATTGGTTCAACAATACCTGAAGCTTGCCCGTATAAAAATGCTTTTTTTCTGCTAAATCCTTCTCGTCTTAAAGGAATAGATACAGCTGCACCTTCAGGAAAGTTCTGTAAGCCAATACCGATAGCTAAAGCAATGGCACCAGCAATAGTTGCAGATCCACCAACACCTACAGCCACGGCTCCAAATGCAACACCTACAGCCAATCCTTCTGGTATATTATGAAGTGTAATTGCAAGCACCAATAGAACGCTTCGCTGCCAACTGGTTTTAACACCTTCAGCCTTACTTGTATCAAATCCTATATGAAGATGCGGTAAGGTCTTATCAACAAGTAGCAAGAATCCACCACCTGCTAAGAATCCAATTGCAGCCGTTAGCCATGCCGTTTGTCCAAGTTCATCAGCCAGTTCTATGCTAGGTGCCAGTAGTGACCAAAAACTGGCCGCTATCATAACCCCTGCAGCAAACCCTAGCATAATATTTAATACCCTCTTGTTAATTGTTTTGAAGAAAAAGACCAAAGATGCGCCAAGTGCAGTTACAAACCAAGTAAATAACGTAGCTATAAGTGCCTGTTCAACAGGTCCAAATTGTTTTATCCAAGTAATCATATTTCTCTCCTTTGTTCCATTAATATATTCTGGTTTTATAATATTTTCATAATATTTCTTATAGTGTATCTTATATTTAGATA
>JAQICP010000181.1 GCA_027858555.1 Vallitaleaceae bacterium | reverse complement strand
ATTTATTCTAATCTAGATTAAAAAATCTATCTTTTGTTCACTCTAATTCAGTTTAGTAAACTATCCTTTGTTCACTCTAATTCAGATTAGTAAACTATCTTTTGTTCATTCTAATCCAGATTAGTAAACTATCTTTTGTTCACTCTAATTCAGATTTATAAAAGTATCATATGTATCATATATTGCATCAGGATTATTAGGTATCACATTATAAGCCGTATACACGATTTTGTTTGAAATGCCCAACTGATAATCAGGAATGGTAGACAGTAAATGAGCATGAATTTCTTTTGCTATGCTATCAAGTACGTCACTGTCACCACCGATCACACTTTGATCAGTTATGTACCTAACCTGTGTAGCAATTTCACTTTCACCACGGTAGGTGGTGAAGTCATATATTCTAACCGAGTCATCTTCAAGTGTTAGCTCAAACGGGAAATCATACGCGACACCTAAGGCATTATTCACCTCTTTATACCGCTCTTCTATAGCTACAGCATCTGCGTGTTTAAATGATTCCGTCGGGTTTATCAACCTTAGTGCCAAGTAGGCTGCACTATTAGCCGCTATAATATTGCCATTCTCAAAATATGTTTCTGCCTCTTGTCTCCAAGTATCTACGTTTTTTCCTAAGAACTGGTACTCACCAATATCTAGTCTTGACAGATACCATATGTCTTTGTCTTCAACCAAATTAAGGGTTACAATATACTCATAATCACCTTTTTCTATGGTGTAGAAGACTGAAAAAGCATTTAATTGGGCAGTCGGATATATGATGGTGTAATGTTCTGGTAGTGTAATGTCAATGGTATAAGTATCAGAAATTGTATAAGCCTCTTGTAATAACTTATAATCGCCTTGGTCACCAAGTTTATTCAGATTTTCAATGAAGCTGATAAACTTATCACTCAGCACTAAATCATCCACATAGCTTATGGTTTGAATGGTATCAATATTCATATCATTCACCCCTGCAAAAAATACATCTATGACTGTCTGTACTTCGTTTTTCACTTTGATGTCTATCTCGTCATCATACTTAGTTGCTTGGCCAATTGATTCACACCCAGAAAGTGTTAGTACGAATATCCATATTAATACTGTGATTTTAAGTACCCTCTGGTAATTAAACTTTTTCATATGACCTCCAAATCTTTCGCAAGTTCTGTAAGAACAAATTGTACTTCCAGAATACATTTTCACAAAGTGAAATTGTTCTCATGGCAAGTTCCTACACAGAACTTTCCTATTGCACAAGATAGACCGTCATTTCTGAGAGTCTATCTTGACTATTATAATTGAGATTGTATAACCTCTTTAGCTTTAGCAAGTGCATCATTAATCTTTTCAGGTAATTTACCACCTGCTTGTGCCATATTGGGTCTACCGCCGCCGCCGCCGCCAACTACACTAGCAACTTCTTTGATAATGTGACCTGCATGAGCACCTAACTTAATAGCCTCGTCAGAAACCATAGCCAGTAGATTCACTTTACCTTCACTTGCTGTTATGAGTACAACAATACCGTTAGTTAATTTTTGCTTGAATTGGTCACCCATTTCCCTAAGCCCATTCATATCGGTATCTGGTACTCTGGTCACAAGTATTTCTACAGGTCCAATCTTTTCAATCTGATTAATTAGGTCATCAACAGCGCCCGTAGCTAATTTTGATTTCAATTTCTCGTTCTCAGACTGAAGTGATTTGATGTCAGCTAACATATTCTCTATCTTTTGAATAACTGCTTGCTTATCCACTTTAATTAAGCCCGCAATATCACTTACCAAAGCTTCTTGTTCTTTATAATAATTAATAGCCGCGTCAGACGTCAGTGCTTCTATTCTTCTAACACCAGCCGCAACACCTTGTTCTGATATGATCTTAATAAGTCCTGCTTCTGAAGTATTACTTATATGGGTACCACCACATAACTCCATGGAATAATCACCCATTGATACGACCCGAACAGAATCTCCATATTTTTCACCAAATAGTGCCATAGCACCTTTTTTCTTAGCTTCGTCAATTGCCATATTTTCAGTTACTACCGGAAGACCAAGTTCAATCATATGGTTGACTTCGTCCTCTACTGCCTTTAATTCAGCTGCAGTTAATGCCTGAAAATGGGTGAAGTCAAATCGTAATCGATCAGCATTCACTGAAGAACCCGCTTGCTCGATATGATCGCCAACAATACGTTTTAATGCTTTTTGCAATAAGTGTGTTGTTGAGTGATTTTTAGCAATTTGGTATCTGTTTTTAGCATCCACAATTAACTTTACCGTATCACCAACTTTTACGCTACCTGATATAACCTTGCCAATATGTGCAATCTTATTACCCATTACTTTTTTAACATCTAGTATTTCAATTTCTGCGTTGTTTGATGTCATGATGCCGTAGTCATTATGTTGTCCACCGCTGGTCGCATAAAAAGGTGTTTTATCCACAAATATGCCAATGCTATCCCCTTCACCTGCAGATTCAACAATTGCATCCGCGCTGGTGAGTGTTAGTACCTTGCCTACACCTAATAGCTTGTCATAGCCATCAAATTCAGTTATCATTTCAGGGTTCAATTGATTATAAACCGTGACATTTGCCCCCATATAATTAGTTTCTTCTCGTGCATCTCTTGCACGGACACGATGGGCTTGCATCTCAGATTTAAAGCCAGCTTCATCAACCAGCAAGCCTTTTTCTTCCATAATTTCAAGGGTTAGATCTAAAGGAAATCCATATGTATCGTATAATTTGAAAGCTCTTTCACCAGATAATTCTTTTTTACCGTCCGCTTCAAGTTCTTCAATATAGGTGTTCAGTATGGTAAGCCCTTGATCAATCGTTTCATTAAAACGTTCTTCTTCAACTGAAAGTATTTTAAGGATATAACTTTCTTTCGCTTTAAGTTCAGGGTAGGCATCATAGGAAGTCTCAATCACTTCTTTTGCTAAAGTTTCAAGGAACAGACCCTTGATACCAATTAAACGGCCATGTCTAGCTGCCCTTCTAAGTAATCTTCTAAGGACATACCCTCTGCCTTCATTAGAAGGTAAAATACCATCAGAAGTCATAAATACCACTGATCTTATATGATCCGTGATCAGTCTTAGTGATATATCTGTATGTTTATCACCCTTGTATACTTTATCTGCCAACTGGCAAACCTTATCAAGGACCTTTTTAAGGGTATCAATGGTAAAGAAAGATTCTGCATCTTGCATCATGATTGCTAAACGTTCTAATCCCATTCCTGTGTCAATATTAGGATTAGGCAAATCAAGATATCTGCCGTCATCAGTTTTTTCAAACTGTGTGAATACCAGATTCCATACTTCCACATAACGATCACATTCACAACCGACTGTACAACTTGGGTCATCACAACCGTACTTGGCGCCACGGTCATAATAGATCTCCGAACAAGGTCCACAAGGTCCAGAACCATGTTCCCAGAAATTATCTGCCTTGCCCATCTTTACCACATGAGTAGGATCGATATCAGTCAATTCTTTCCACAAACCAAATGCATCATCATCTTCTTCATATACAGATGCATATAATAATTCTTTAGGTACTTTAAGGACATCAATAAAGAACTCCCAAGCCCAAAGAATAGCATCTTTCTTAAAATAATCACCAAAAGAGAAGTTACCTAGCATTTCAAAAAAAGTACCATGTCTGTCAGTTTTACCAACATTTTCAATATCACCCGTTCTGATACACTTTTGGCAAGTTACTAGGCGTTCTTTTGGTGGCACTTCTTGCCCTGTAAAATAAGGCTTGAGTGGTGCCATGCCTGCATTAATAAGCAATAAGCTTTTGTCGTTTTTAGGCACTAATGGAAAAGACCCCATTACTAGATGTCCTTTTGATTCAAAGAAATCCAAATACATTTTTCTCAATTCATTAAGTCCGTAATGCTGCATATATATAACCTCCAATGATTCATCATTTTTATATTTTTAATTTATATAAATTCATAGTACGTGTATAACAATTAGTAAAATTATAAAGAATCCCTATGTCTTTGTCAAATATTACCCTGATTTTTGGATGGTAATTTAACTATACCAACATCAATCATAGCCTGCAATGCCTTCATGACACCAAACTTGGCGTGGGGATAAGTTAGTCCACCTTGAAAATAAACCGTATATGGTGGTTTTATTGGTGCATCTGCGCTAAGTTCAATAGATGAACCTTGAACAAAAGAACCAGCTGCCATAATCACTTTCGAATCATAGCCTGGCATATCCCATGGTTCAGGTTTAACGTAACTGTCTACAGGTGCTGCTGCTTGAATCCCTTGGCAAAATGCGATGATACCTTCTTCCGTGCCAATCTCTATGGCTTGTATGATATCATATCTTTCTTCTTCACCATTTGGTAGGGCATTATATCCTAAAGTTTCAAATATTTTACCGGCAAGTATTGCCCCCTTATGGGCGGCTGCTACCACAGTCGGTGCTAAGAACAATCCTTGATAGAGCAAGCCATTGATACCAAGTGTTGCACCTACTTCTTTACCAAGACCTGGCGCTGTTAAGCGGTAAGCTGCTTGATCCACATATTCTTCTTTTCCAACAATATACCCACCGATTGGGGCAAGTCCCCCACCTGGGTTCTTAATCAGCGAGCCCACAACAAGATCAGCACCAAGGTCTGATGGTTCAATGGTTTGGACGAATTCTCCATAGCAATTATCAACCATACAGATTGTATTTGGTTTTATCTCTTTTATAAAGACAATCAATTCACCAATTTGTTCAACTGACAATGTTGGTCGCATATCATATCCTTTTGAGCGTTGGATCAAGACTAATTTAACATCAGGGGTCAGTGCAATTTTAATAGCTTCAAAATCGATATTACCCTTATTGAACTCCACTTGTTTATAACTAATGCCATACTCTTTTAAAGAGCCTTTTGTCTCCCTAATCCCAATAACCTCTTCAAGGGTATCATAGGGCTTTCCTATAGGTGAAAGTATGGTGTCTCCAGGTCTTAAATTGCCTGCAAGGGCCACAGTAAGCGCATGGGTGCCAGATATGAGTTGTGGCCTGACAAGTCCAGCCTGGGCATTAAAAACTGATGCAAACACTGCTTCAAGTGCGTCCCTGCCTAGATCGTTATAGCCATAACCAGTAGTAGCCGCAAAATGCATATCAGAAACACGGTGCTCTTGCATAGCTCTTATTACCTTCAATTGATTATACTCGGCAATCTGATCTACTTTTTCAAACCTTGCATGCAGCTTTTTTTCAATCGCTTCACAAAAACTGAGCACTTCTAGTGAAATGCCCAGACTATCGTACATATTATTCAAAATAACCTCTTTCTTCTATTCATCTTCAGAAAGTAAATCGATTTCTTTTGATGGAATAACCGTTGAAATTGCATGCTTATATATCATCTGTTGTTTGCCTTCACCTTCTAAGACAACAATGAAATTATCAAAACCCTTAACGACACCTTTTAACTGAAAACCGTTGGTTAAGTATATTAGCACAGAAATTCTATCTTTGCGTACTCTATTTAAAAACTTATCTTGTAAATTTACTGGTTTAGTCATGTTTATACCCCCTAAAACAATAAGACTTAATGTTAATATGTCTATCTCTAACTACATTCTATTACAAAAGCTGATTGACTTCAATATCTTTTAAGACTTTCTCCAAAATAATCTCATAATTCATGTCATATGCATCGATATCTAACCATTTTGCTATTTTTTCACGTCTAAACCATGTAAGTTGTCGTTTTGCGAAACGTCTTGAATCTCGTTTAATCTGTAACGTAGCCTCTGAAATGTCAATTTTACCATCAAGAAAATCTAGAATCTCCTTATAGCCAATCCCTTGCATGGATACCATGCCTTGATGATACCCTTTGCTTTTTAGCTTTTCAACTTCTTCCACAAGTCCGGCTTCAATCATCCGATCTACTCTCGTATCAATCCGTGAGTAAAGCTTTGTCCTATCCATTGTGAGTACATAGAACAACAAATTATATGGCGATTCCTTCTGAGCTTCATTCATATTATGTGATGATATCGGCTTACCGGTTTCATGATAGTATTCAAGGGCCCTTATGACTCTTTTCACATTATTTGGATGAATGGTCTCATAGGATACCATGTCACATGCTTTCAATTTTTCATGTAAGTTCACAGCTCCCATAGTTCTTGCTAATTTTTCCAGACAAGCTCGATAAGCATCATCTCTTAAAGTATCGTCGAATTCGATGTCATAAACGATGGATTGTATGTAAAAGCCAGTACCACCTACAATGATTGGTATTTGTCCCTTTGTATAGATGGTCCGCATAGCTTCCTTTGCCTTCTTCTGAAAAAGATGCACATTATATGGGTCACTAGGTACTAATTCATCAATTAGATAGTGATCGATGCCACCCATTTCATCAGGCATGACTTTTGCAGTACCAATATCCATGGATTTATAAATCTGCATGGAATCACCTGATATAATAGCACCATTAATTGCCTGTGCCAGTTTGATAGATAAACCAGTTTTTCCAGATGCGGTTGGTCCTGCTATTACAATTAAAGGTTTTTTCATAATTCTCCTTGTCTAACTAAACAATACGTTTGAATTTTTTCTCCAGTTCGTACTTGGTCATAGCAATAATGGTAGGTCTACCATGGGGACAATTGAATGGATTCTCTAGAGCTAATAACTCATCAATGAGTCTGTGACATTCAATTTCAGTCATCTTATCATTCGCTTTGACGGCCGCCTTACAGGACATCGATGCCATTTCTTCTAGTAATAACCCCATCTGACTGTCCAGATATTGATCACTCAATTGATCTAATATCACCGTGAATTCACCTGGGTCAATGGCCTTGTTGAATATATAAGGAACACTTCGTACTATTAAAGTATCGTCGCCAAAGATTTCAGCATCATAACCTAACTTTTCAAATAGTAATTTGTGATTAATGAATCGATTCAGTTCTTCTTCTGACACATGGACCAGCACTGGTTCCATAAGTCCTTGGCTGTTAATATGATGATTATTCTATTGATTAATCATTTGCTCATATAGAACGCGCTCATGGGCTGCGTGTTGATCAATTAGGTAGTATTTATCTCTAAATTCAACTATCCAATATGTTTTGAATAATTGCCCAACAATATTATGTTCCCTAACAGCTTCTTTAGCTATAAAATGTCTGATAAGCCCGATTTGTTCAGGAATAGATGCATTAGAAAGCACAACCTCATTAATAGCTTCAGTAGTTTGATTATGATAAGTATCTGCGCTTAAATCACTGACTTTAATAATCTTGTAAGCACTTTAAACTGGTTCATCATTAGGATCAACAGACCTAACGGATTCTTGTCCTTCTGATTGTAACGGCAACGCCATTGCATATTGCCCACTTGAATGTACGATTCCTTCATCTTTGCGTCTATTTTCAAATGGTTCTGGTATATCTCTATCATACATGTGTTTTGCTTCTTTTTCAACTTTTGAAAATGTAACTTCCGGAATCAACTCTTCTTGATTCAAAGTCTGGTTAACTGCCCTATGAATCTGATCATATATGCCTTTCTCATCGTTAAACCTGACATCCATCTTAGTTGGATGGACATTAACATCCACTTCATCACCACTCATTACAATATGTAGCACCACAAATGGAAATCTATGTAATATTAATTTAGATGAAAACGCATCTTCAATAGCTTTTTGAATAATCCTACTTTTAATGTAGCGCCCATTAATATAATAATTCTCATAATTACGATTGGCACGAGCAAGTTCGGGCTTTCCTAAAAATCCAATGATTGTCATTTGATTAACGGTCTTATGAATAGGCACCATCCTCCCCGTGGCATCTTTACCATACACATTGAATATGACGTCTTCTAAATCTCCATTACCTGATGTATGCAGTTTCACAGTACCGTTTAGAATGAATTTGAAAGCTATTTCAGGATGCCCTAAGGCTAGTTTGCTCATAAGTTCTGACACATAACCACCTTCCGTACTGGCTGACTTTAAGAATTTTTTACGTACAGGTGTATTGTAAAACAATTGATTGATAATAATGGTCGTACCGTCCGGGCAACCAACATCGGTAAAACTGATTTCTTTACCACCTTCAATAAGGTATCTTGAACCAACCGTAGTACCCTGTGTTTTTGTCAATAATTCAACAGAAGCTATTGATGCAATGCTGGCTAACGCCTCTCCACGAAAACCCAATGATGCCACATGCATCAAATCCTCTATCAGTTTAATCTTGCTAGTGGAATGTCTAAGAAATGCTGATCGAATATCAAGCTTGTCAATACCCAGACCATTATCAGTGATCCTGATTAATTCCAGACCCCCACCTTTTATTTCAACAGTAATAGCCGTTGCCTTTGCATCAATTGCATTTTCAACAAGGTCTTTTACAACTGAAGATGGTCTTTCGACTACCTCACCTGCCGCTATTTTATTAATGGTATTTTGGTCTAGCATGTGTATTTTAGACATTAACTTACCTCTAATCTGTTAGATTTAAATATGATACGATGCTCATATCATATTACTTAATATGTTCCTTCAATTCATTCAGTACATTCATGGCTTCTAGTGGTGTTAAGCCATTAATATCCACATCTCTTAGTAGGGTTATGGCTGGATGTTCAATCTGAGTTTGCACTTCAAAGAGATCCAGTTGTTTCGCCTCTGCCACTTGATATGGTCTGATGTGCTTCACATGTTCTCGTTTATTAATGTCTGAATCACTTAACGCATCAAGAATCTCCAAGCTTCGCCTAATAACGGGTTCTGGTACACCTGCTAATTTTGCAACCTGTATACCATATGATTTATTAGCACCACCTGGTACTATTTTTCTGAGGAAGATGATGTCCTCTCCCTTTTCTTGTACATCTATAAGATAGTTTTGAACGCCATCAATACGACCCTCAAGTTCTGTTAGTTCATGATAATGGGTTGCAAAAAGTGTTTTGGCACCTATATGTTTTAGGTTAACGATATACTCAACTACTGCCCATGCAATACTAAGCCCATCAAATGTACTGGTACCACGACCGATTTCATCCAATATGATCAGACTATGTTTAGTAGCATTCCTGAGAATGTTAGCCACTTCAGTCATCTCAACCATGAAGGTGGATTGACCAGATGCTAAATCATCAGATGCACCGACTCTTGTAAATATACGGTCCACACAACCGATTCTAGCTTCCTTTGCCGGTATGAAACTTCCAATCTGTGCCATAAGGACAATAAGTGCCACTTGTCGCATATAAGTCGATTTACCTGCCATATTAGGACCGGTAATGATTGAGAAGCGGTGCTCCTCAGAGTCCAAATACGTATCATTATGTATAAATAGATTATGTTCAATCATGCGCTCAATAACCGGGTGACGTCCCTCTTTTATATCAATGATAGGTTCCGTAACCATGTTAGGCTTAGAATAGTTATTCTTATATGCTGCTTCAGCCAAAGACTGTATGGCATCTAGTTCTGCCACTAGTAGGGCTGTTTTCTTAATCCTGCCAATATCTTTGATCAGTGAGTCTCTAAGTGCCACAAATAGCTCATACTCCAAGGTCATGAGTCGATCTCTTGCCCCAAGTATGGTGCTTTCCATACTTTTCAATTCTTCAGTTACATATCTTTCTGCATTGGACATGGTTTGTTTGCGTTCGAATCGTTCTGGTACCATACCTAGATTAGAGTTAGTGACTTCAATATGATAGCCAAAAACTTTATTATATTTTACTTTAAGGTTTTTAATCCCAGTAGCTTCTCTTTCTCTTGATTCTAACTCAGCCAACCACGCTTTTCCATCCATAGATGCTCGACGTAATTTATACACTTCTGCGTGGTAACTATCTTTGATGAGTGAGCCTTCCTTAATCGTGGTTGGTGGTTCGTCTAATATGGCTTCATCTATGGCGTGATGGATATCTTCAAGCCCGTCAAATAATTGTGTCATTGACGTAAACAAGTCCCCAGTTGCTGTGTCAATTACCCTTTCAATTAAAGGCAGCATGCTGAGTGATTGCTTCAGGGCTATCATATCTCTACCATTAGCAGAACCTAAACTCAGCTTACTAGTCAGTCTCTCAAAATCGTACACTGGTGTCAGGAGTTCTCTAATTTCAGCCCGTAGCACTTGGTTATCAACGAGGCAAGCAACTGCTTCATGTCTTGTGCTAATGTCTTTAATCTTAACCAACGGCTGTTCTATAAACTGCCT
>JAQICP010000179.1 GCA_027858555.1 Vallitaleaceae bacterium | reverse complement strand
TCAAAATCGAATTTCTTACCTTTAATAATAAGCACTTGATAATTCTCATAATACATCATCTCTTTATACTTTCTTCTTTCACTTTCAGTAATTACAATCATTGATTGATTAATCAATATCTCTTGTATTTCATGCATACTTTCCTCCTCTACCACAATAATGATAGGATGATCATCTGTCATATGAAGGAGTTCACCTGAAAGCGCATCTATGCCTGTAATATAATATCGATAACCATAATCCATCAATGAATTGTATATCTTCTTGGCCCTTTGGGATAGATAATCATACCCCATAGAATAATTGGCGGCCTTATCTTTCAAAGAATAGATACCACGGCCTGTTTTATATAATCTGTTTTTTTGTACAAGATTATATAGACTCCATGAAATTGTTTTTTCGTTAATTTCCGGAAAATTTTTATAGAGTTCTTTCACTGTAACTTCCTTTGATTCGCCTGTGGCTTTTATTGCTTCAAAAACTCTATTTTCTATTGTTTTATTATTTGAATTATTCATACTATCACTCCTATTACAAAACTTTTTCTACAAAACTTTATTTTGTAGTTTTTTCTTTGTATCTTTTACATCTCAATCCAACCGCCCCACAACATCCCCCACACTCACAACCTCACCAAACCTACCCTTATAAACCCCTAGATTCAGATGACCTACTACCTGCTCTGCACTCATATACTGATTATCAAAGGTCGTATTAGTACCCTCGGGTATCACCAATTTGAACCCATATTCAAATCCTACTTTCACAGTTGCATCGATACAATAATCCGTTTGCATCCCCGTAATGATTAGATTAGTAAATCCCTTTTCATCTAGATAGCGCTTCAGTTTTGTATCTTTAAATGCTGAATTATAGTTTTTCATAAAAGTCATTTCACCGCTCATAGGTGCAACGCTTTCGTGTATCTGCCAGCCATGTGTGCCAGCCTTAAAACCATCATCCGTACTTTCTGTATGCTGTATATAGATGACTTCGATCTCTGATTTATGGCAGGCGTCAATTAAGGTTCTGATGTTCTTAAGGACCGCTTCTATGTTGTAGGGTCCGCCTTCTACTAGTTTATTTTGGACGTCGATTACGATGAGTGCTGTATCTGATAGGTTCATGATGAGCCTCCTTTTCTTATGTATGATAATCCGCGTTGCTATCTCTTTACTTTCTATATTTGATACTTCCATATATCTCCACCCAATAAAAAAGGCATCAGACCAAAGTCTAACACCTAACTTACTATAATATTATTGCATAGGTCACCTACAAACAGGTGATCTGTATTTTTAGCATTTTGAACAATTGCATTTTCTCTATAGCGCATATGTAGTTTCCCCTTAATTAGCCTATGCCCATTATACGCCAAACTCACTGTTTTTTCAATGATTTATGTATAATATATGAACATTTTATAACATTAAGGAGAAACATCATATAATTACGTTAATTATTCCATAATTCTTTTTTTCAGAACTTCAAGGTATCTTTCATTAACGTCACATGCTTTGAATGAAAATGAATTCAAAACACGTCTGATATCTGCCTGATTATAATCTTTGAATAGGCTGACATATTCAGGTTGCAACAATCCTGCCGCGTATCCTGTGAGTAGGGAATTACTGAGACAGCGCATGTTGGTTTCATGGTTAATGGCTGGATTTTGGATTAAGCCTTCCATGAGTCCGGTCATCTGCCTTACCATATCTTTACCAGGTGACTCGGCTCTCCAACCTGTGAAATTCTCAGCTGCCAGTACCCGTTTCATCTCCTGTATCGGCTCTATGACTTTCATATAATCACTCTCAGGTGACACCGTCACCCACCCCATAACGCCACAGTCTTTGTAGGTCCATGTGGTCCAATGGATGCCCAGTTCATTATATGCCTTCAACTGATCATCCATTGATAACAGCCTGTAAGTCATGTCCTCATCACCTGTGTTGTACTGTGATCCGAATTCACCGACCCATAATGGCACGTTATGTTCTACTGCGAACTTATAACCTTCTGTCTCTTTGATATGGTTTAGTTGCTTCTCGTAATTCCAATCACCTGCAAGGTCAATCTGATCGTTTCTTAATTGCTTAAATGGACCCGGGTAGACCCCTGGGCCAAATCCAGACACCATATAATCGTGACTAGAATATACCAGATTGTCATCCCATGGTTTTTCCATGCCTTTAAAGACATGTCCATAGTAATCACCTTCAATAAATATCATATGGCGGGTGTCTACTTCTCTAATCTTCTCTACTGCTGTGCGGTTGACTTTGTTGAAACGCGCACTGTCAGACTTATAATTCTCATAGCAGTTATAAGGAAAATCGCCAATCTTTGTATTAGAACATGGCTCATTCATAAGCTCATAACCAGCTAGTTCATTACGATCCACATAACGGCGTGCTATAGCCTGCCATAAGGCGTAAAACCTATCTTGGTATAACTTATCACGCCATAGTAAGGATACACCCCATACGTTATCACTATGCCAGTGAGAATTCTGCCACCCCTGTACCGCATGCATATCAAGTATGGCGTATAGGTTGTATTTTTTACAGTAATCAAGGGCTTTGTCTAAAAGCTTAAACCCGGCCTCTTTATAAACGAAGGGATTTTCATCATCCTCAAAATGCCGATAATTCATATCTAGTCTGACACAATTAGCACCGCTTTCTGCTATAAAACGGTAATCATCTTCGTTCAAGAAGACATCAACCATTTCATCAAAAAAGTATGTACCAAGGTTTACCCCATCTTCGTTGCCAAGTGTCCCTTGCATCAATTCTCTAAGATTAGCTTCTGTCCCTGGATAGCCGTTGATGAAATTCTCCATGTTCATCCATCCACCTGTACAAGTGCCTCTAAGCATGATTTTTTCATTAGATTCATTAATGATATCTCTTCCATCTACTTTCAATAGTTCCATTATTACCTCCTGTTGACTTACAATTCTGGCACCACTCTAGTTACTATAGTACAAATGATCCTTTAATGAGATCTGAATTATCAGAGGAACTGCCTATATAAGCTTCGTAAGTCATGGACTCTACCATCATCTGATTCATTTCTTCGTTGTAATAGCTTAGGCTTTCAATAGGGCAAGTAATCACTGCCGTTGCTGTTTCACCAGGATTTAGTTCAACTCGTGTGAAGCCACGTAGTAATTTGACTGGTCGATCTATTGCTGACTCACCAAATCCTACGTATAATTGAACCACTTCTGTTCCTCCTAGGCTACCAGTGTTTTTAACGGTACAAGACGCCTTAAGATCCCCGTCTTCAACGTTGAACTTAGCATCTGTTATATCAAAAGTGGTGTATGATAAGCCAAAACCGTACGGTCTAAGTGGCTTAACGCCTTCTTTTTCTAACTTGGCATAGCCATGATAATAGTCATAATGTTGCACAGTTGCATGCCAGTCCACTTGTGGTAGGTCTGTTTCTTTATATGGAATCACATAGGGTAATTTACCGCTTGGATTAACTTTGCCATATAGTATCTCCGCTATGGCTCTTCCGCCTTCCATACCTGGATAATAAGCCATGATGATACCACTGACATCTGCTTCCCACTCAGTCATCATGATGGTGTTACCACCAATTAGAACAACGATAGATTGCTCGTTGATTGGTCCTACTGTTTTAATCAATTCAATGTCTTTATCATGTAAGCCTAAGCTCTCACGTCGATCTCCTCCCATTGAACCTGAATGACCTTCTGCATCGTCAAATGGCACATATTCACCTTCATCATCATGGTTATAGCCCACAACAAATACAACTGCATCGTTGTCTGCTGCCAACTGTTTTGTTTTTTCTATATCTTTGCCATCATCAAAGGTAACCCGTGTAAGCTCATTAACCTTACTAATTCCTTCAAGAACCGTCACAAGATATGGTGGCCGAACCCAACTAGAACCTTGATCGCCAGTTATATCAGCTTTTGCCAATTCACCTACCACCAATATATTTTTGGTAGTTTCTGCATCAAGAGGTAGCACACTGCCTTCATTCTTCAACAAAGTAATCCCTTTTCTGGCACTTTCAAGTGCTAAGGCGACATGTTCGTCGCAGGCTAGTACAGCCCTGTTTTCAGTATGTTCTTCCCCGTTAAAAGCCATTAAAGTTCTAATAATTCGATGCGCTGCGTCGTCTATTTTACTTTCAGACACCAAGCCTTCTTTAACTGCCTTGATCAGTTGATCGCCGAAAAATGACGTATGGGCCATCTCAATATTTTGCCCCCCATTAGCCGCTTCAACGGTGTCTTTAATACCCCAGTAGAAATCACTGATGACAAATCCATCAAAGCCCCATTCGTCTTTTAGGACTTCATTCAACAAGTAATCATGATGACCACAATAGGTACCTTGATATCTATTATACGAACTCATCACACTACCAGCCCCTGCATCAATACACGTCTTAAAATGTGACAAGTACACTTCTCGTTCCGTTCTCTTATCACATTCAACACTGACCTCAAAGCGGGCATTTTCCATCTGATTGAAAGCGTAATGTTTGATACACGCAATTACATCTTCCTCTTGTATACCCTTTACTAAAGCTGAACCCATGGCACCTAGATGAAATGATTCCTCACCGTAGGTTTCCTGACTTCTACCCCAACCTGGATTATAAGGCAGATTAATACAGACGCCACCAAAATAATTGCCGCCATACGCTCTGATTTCCTTACCTATCGCTTGTCCAATCTTTACTTCAAGCTCGTTGTCAAAACTAGCACCTCTGAGCATACTCACAGGAAAGCTAGTTGTCTCACCGTTACCACATACCAGACCTCTTGGACCATCACAAAACAACATAGGTGGCACATCATAAGCCGCCAGCCCTCCTGCTAAGTATGGTTTGTAATTATAATGTTTACTAGGGTCAGTGACCATATTGTCCATCTCTTCTTGAAATGTCATAGTCCCACCCATTAGTGATACCTTCTCCTTTAGGCTTAACTTCTGAACAATTGAATTAGCTTTCTCGTCCCACTTCATGCGATATGCTTTTGTGTATTTCATGCAATATCTCCTTTCAAGTCTGTGATATTAATATACTATTAACATAAGTATAGACCATAAAGTACGCTTTAAGTCAATAAATAATAGGCACAAATTACATCAAAAAACCCATAAGACTATCAAAATCTTATGGGCAAAGTTACACTTTCTTATATACTTTAAACTTCGGTTTCTTAATAAAGTTGCCTCTAGCTACCACATGTCGTGGTTTGTAGAGATGATGCAGGTCCTCTAATGGATTATGATCTAGTACCATAAAATCCGCTGATTTACCTACTTCCAGTGACCCTGTAATCTGTGCCACATCTAGTATCTGAGCATTACCTGCTGTGGCCATATGAATGAGTGCTTGGTTGGTCAGGTTGCTGAATTTCTGCATGTATAATAGTTCTTTATATAGATCATAATGGGTGACTCTAGGAACTGAGGCATCATTGCCTACACCGATTGGTATGGCATTTTTCAAGGCGGTTATAAAACCTGCTTTGATACTCTCCCCTATTATTTTTGTATTTTCTATAATAACATGATTAGCCTCTGTTGGTTTTAATTTGTGCTCAAGATCAGGTATGAAAAATGCTGACAGTGTCGGCACCAGACAAGTATAGCCTCTAAGTGCTAGTGGGTTATGAAGGAATAAAGGTATCATTTCAGGTGGAATCTCTGCACCATGCTCAATTGTGTCAACACCTCCGAGTAAAGCCCGTACAAGGCCTTCTGTGCTTTCACAGTGGGTTGCGACAAGTTTGTTGCGACTATGGGCATCACTGCATGCCGCAGCTATCTCTTCCACCGTCATAGATACTTTGCCAGCTTCTCCGATGAAGGTAGCATCTGATACGCCCTCAGTATTACAGATCTTAATCTGATCCACTTCATGTATGATTGTTTCTCGTACAGCTTTGCGGTCATCCCATGGATTATCCGCCACTCTTCTATCTGGAAAATAATAACCATGGCCACCTGTGGCTGTAATCATTCTGCCACAAGCAATAATCCTTGGACCTATCTGCCGTTTCCTTGGCTTCTTTTTAGATTTTTTAATATAATAGTCTCTACAACTGATATCATTATAGTAAAATGACCCCGTATCTCTGACTGTGGTAATACCGGCATTAACCGCCGTTCTATAATTACGTCTATAGACGTTCTTAAGATAGATCTTCCCAATCCACGTTGTTAGAAACCATTCGGATAATCTAACCAGTGCCTCAGGAAAATTGTTCATAGGCTTGCCGCTATTAAAATAGTGGGCATGGGTATTAATCAGCCCTGGCATGACATAAGCATTATTCAACTCGATGACTTTGTCATACGAGTCCTCTGGCATATTGCTGGTTGCTCCCACATACATTATGACGCCTTTTTCATCTACGATGATGGCGCCATTTTCTATCATTGATGCATGCTGATTACCCTGTATGATATGTGCGTTTTTATATAAGGTTATACTCATAAATGTCTCCCCTTGTTATTTACCAGTCCTTACTTTTCATTCTTGATATACTCAGCTATCTTTCTGTCTTCCATCAATATATGGTGTATCAGCCAGTTTTTTAGAAATATATTAATTTTGATTAAGTCAGCGTTAGTAATAACTTTATCTTTATGCTCTTTAGCAATAGTTAAGATACTGCTTTTTAATTCTTCGTGAATCCTATGATGTTCTTCTTGATGAGGGTATGATATAGATTTCTGTAATTCTTCTTCATGATCAAAATGCCAGTTCACGTAATTAGTTAAGTAGTCTATCAACTCATTATAGTATTCGTGACCTAATCCTTCTTTCATAAGTTGATATAATTTTTCGAATTCTTGTATGATTTCTTTATGCTCTTGATCTATCTCTTCCACGCCGATTTCATAATCTTTGATCCAAACCAACAAGCCTTCGTCTTCACTAAGCACATCACTAGAACTTCGGTATTGATCTAATGAACTGCCACCTTCTGGTAAAGCGCCTAGACTTCGTTGTGCTTTCATAAGTAAGGTATCATCTGTAAATGGCTTTAATATAAAATCAGTACAACCTGCTACTAAAGCTTTTTTCAGATCCGATATATCTGAACTCTTACTGAGTGCTATAATCGGTATATGATATTGCTCTTCAACTGCTCGGAACCCAGCGATATACGCTATCGGGTCACTGCTATAATTATCCAGATCTATTATCAATAGCCTCACATCTTCTATCACGTATCTTGATGTTTTCATGTTAATTAGCGTCGATTTGATATAATCTATCTCGCTGTAGCCATGGTCCATCAATATATTCACAATTCTCATTTTCAGTATATTGGTATCTTCAAAGATTGCTATCTTATTCATCTATCTCTCCCGTTCTATATCATCATTAATTGTATTGTACAGATACTATAACAATTTCAGGTGATCCCTCTTACTTTTAACGCTTAATTCTAATACGCCATCTGCTGTGTATCCATGATTCTTCCACATTCTAGTACTGCTGGCAAAAGCCATATACATCCTTAAAAAATCTTCTAGTGCATCATCACTAGCGAATAAGAGTCCCATGTCTTCCATATGTTTAATCAATGTATCCTCGTTACCATCCTCCGCTTCAAGTCTGAGCATCATAATGATATCAACAATGGCTTCTTCAACTTCATCATCACTATGCACCCAACCCTGTCGTAGATAATTCTCAATCTCTGTGTAGGCTTCATTAGGTTCATAATAGAATTCGTCAGCGTACATCAGATAAGTCTGAACATCTGGCATGTAATAAGGTAGCGTCAATTGCAGGATGGCTTCCATACGTTCGATCTCATCATCATCCTCAAATACCTCATGGGCAAGTATATCCCCTATGATAATATAGGCTGGCAAGCTGGTATATGTAATGCTTAAGAATTCATCCAACTGATCTCTAGTTAGTGGTTCTCCTATACCTTCATGCAAGTGATTATAGATCTTAAGAACTTCGCTTATGGGGATAGCGCCATATAGATTCACAGTGGCTTCCATGAACTGATTCATATAAGTGACTGTATCTTTTTCAATATCAACATCTTCTGTGTTTAATCGCTTGTATGCTGCCTTAATCTCCTCTGGCATGACATATACAAATTGATTATCAATATAATAGGCATACGCCAAACCACGATCCAGTATGAAATCAATCTGACTTAGTGTGTAATTATTATCAATAATAACTTCGTGCTCAACCAATTCCTGTAGAAATATAGTTTCCTTTTCTTTCATAACCATATCAAGGGTATTTAGAAAGACAGGATTCGTTAATTCTTTCTCTAAGAGTAGTATGAGTTCAGCTTTGGTATAGATCTGACTCATATCTATATGCTCATCAAGCATGAATTCCAGATGATCACTATCATATTTTTCTAATGTATCATATAGAGACATGGTTATTGGTCCTTCAAGGATATATACCATCTTAGCTTCATGTAGTTGGCTTTTTAATGTTTCTTCTAAAAGCTCTGGTTCTGTTTTATCTTTCATATTACACCTCACATTATTATCTACCTTTATTATAATCAATTTAGTAGAACTTTGCAAAAAAA
>JAQICP010000162.1 GCA_027858555.1 Vallitaleaceae bacterium | reverse complement strand
CCAGCAGATAGTTGAATATGCAAATGAATTTGCAGTTAAATTATTACCTGTTGAGAAGACAATCATATGGGCGAAAGTGAATGATATGAAATATTCACCAGTCATACAAAATGGATTCACTACGGGATATATTTTTGATTATAATCCAGGGCACGATCAGATCATACATTTCCATGCAGGCTTGTTTTACCCAGATGATATTAAGCGATTTTTCTCAAAAGAAATAGTAGAATTGAATCTTAGCTTTGCAATTCCTTTAGTGATGGATAAAAGCTTATATGGTATTTTAGGTGTTAGAGTGAAAGAAGATGCCAAGTTTGATTCTGAAGATGTCATCATTGCAGAAGCATTGATGAACCTGTATGCTACAGCGCTGACCAATTATAAAGGTTACAAAGATTTAGAGCGTATAAGAATAAAACTAGATGAGAAGATTTTCAATCTTTTCGCTATTAATCAGTCTACAAAAGCCTTGCTTAGTGAAAAGAATTTGGACAATCTATATGCACTTTCCATTGGGGTCTTTGCTGAATTAACACAAAGTGCATTTACCACATTCTTCATGTTTGATGAAAAAAGTGAAACATTCAAACTCAAAAGTGCAAGACATGTTTTTGATACGAAGAAGAATAATATGACCATGAGCTTATATCCAAACTCAGCTGATGGTTCTGAGTTACCTGTTCTAATCAATACTGAAAAGGAAGCAGATATTACTGCATTTAATCAATTTTTCTTTAATGGCAATGAAGTTATGGAAAAAATTGACCCGAAATACATAGTCTTACTTAAAAAGTTTAATCAGATTGTTGGATTTGTTACTTTAGGAGAAAAGGTCAATGGGAAGTTATATGATCAATCTATTTTTGAACTGATTGAGAGTATGGCATCATCAACTTATATTGCCATTATCAATGCTATGTATATAGAGCATATCAACAGTCAAAAAGAACAAATCAATAATAAACTCAGTGAACTCATAAGGTTGAATGTCTTGATGAAAAACATCAATGGTGCATCTGATTGCGAACAGGTTAATCTCCTAGTAATACGTACGTTAGAGATTAAATTCGGCATAACCATGGCCTTTATTGCTGGGTGGGAAGAAGCAAATGCTAGGTTTGTTGTAAAAGGAACAATCAATATTAAAAATGAAAAATTAGTCATACCATATAAAGAAGCATACGACCCTCTACTCGCAGGTGAAAATATAATCATGTATGATGAGAATGATGCAATTGCATTGTTTCAGGATTCTATTGGCGATAGTTTCATAATCAAGCCTTCTGGGTTGTTAATGATCCCTATCTATTTTGAAGATGATGAGGATGACGCTAAAGTTAACCTTCTAGGTGCAATCTGTATACTATCAGCTATAGATGAGATTATTGCTTCAGAAGAGAATATGGTAAAATTTGATGCTATTGCAACACATCTTGCACCAGTTATATATCAATTACAATCGATGGAAATAATCAAGCACACTTATAAAAAAGACTATGCCAATATATTTAGAGAGGCACTAGCAACACAGATTTTTGAGGCAAATGATTTTAAACTGGATCTATATGTCGTAGTGATGCAAAAAGAGAAGTACAATCCTTTTGACAATGATGATATTGCCAAGCAGCTACAAGAAGAGTATGCATATGTATACCCGTTAAACGATGGACTGATTCTGGTGATTATGAATAATGGTAGTAAAGCCGAGGACTTAGTTATGCTTTATGATTTAGATTATAAGATGACTATCTATCAGTATGAAAAAGATTTCAATAATGTGAGCGATTTTTTAAAGCTCTTAGGATAATATGTCTATTAGAATAGTGAATATGAAAAGGGGTAACAATTATAGCTAATTGTTACCCCTTAGTTCTGCAATAGGAAAGTTCTCTATGGGAACGTTCCATGTGTAAACAACGTATCCTTTTATTGAAGGGAATGCTGAAGGATAAGGCGCGAACTGGATGTTCGCTTAGTTCTGCTCGAAGAGACTGTTTGATTGTTGTAAGTAGCTATCAATAATTGATTGGATATTAGAATCTTTCAGGATTATTGATATTTCAATTCTTCTATTGGAAGATCTTGCCAATTCACTATTACCCAATACAAGTGGGCGATATTCAGAGTAGCCAGATGCAACAAAGTAACTGCCGTATTTGCTTTCCAAATCAGTGTTGGTTTGGAGTAAATAATCAACCACACTAATGGCTCTCTCGGATGACAATTGTCTATTATACTCAGCAGTATTAACATTATCAGTATGACCTTCGATGTTAATAGCATCTATATTAGCGCGAATATCTTCATCGTCTAATATGGTTTCAAATACAACGGCCAGTTCGTCAAGTAAATCCTTACCTTCCAGTGTAATCGTATATGAATTAGATGCAAACATTAATTTGTTATTAAGAATGATGTTACCATTTGAAGCTATTTGAACATCTTGATTATCCACATTGGTAAAGGCGAGTTCTGCTTCAATGGCCTCTTTGACTTGAGTGAGAACAGTTAGACGGATAACGGCTATTTGTTCTATCTTAGTCCTAAGGTCACCCAACTCTAGATTACTCATGGCTATGATTTCTTGTTGATCTGCTATCTGTTGCTCAGATAG
>JAQICP010000071.1 GCA_027858555.1 Vallitaleaceae bacterium | reverse complement strand
GTTATGCCTCTCATAAAGATTAAAGTACTTTTTTTCCTTTTATTAATCTTATTAAAATAACAATAACAGCGATTACAAGAAGAATGTGAATGAATCCACCCAATGTATTGGATGTAACTAAACCAAGTACCCATAGTATAACTAATACGATTGCAATAAATTGTAACATAATTAATCACCTTTTCCTTCTAAGAATTAATAGTATCCTTTTGTTTGCCAAGTAATGCATATGAAGCTATCGATGCATCACAATCTGAACGTTTTTCACACCCTGTCCTCCAACCATGTGGATGATAGGATCTTCCAGTTTTATACCATCCATAGTAAGACTCACTTCGCCTTGACTAATGTTCTCTGGATTAGTAACTTCAAGTATATATGTGGTTTCTTCAAAAATATACTGTATAGAGAACTCATACCATCTCTTAGGAATACAAGGATTAATAATCAAATCAGACCCTTTTTTAGTAAAGCCTCAGATGCTGTTAAGTCCAACTTGATACATCCAACCAGCTGCACCTGTATACCAGCTCCAGCCACCTCGACCTATATGAGGCTGACAACCATATACATCGGCCGCAATGACATAGGGCTCGATTTTGTAGATGCCGCGTTCAATATTTGTTCTAGCATGATTAATGGGATTAATCATTTCATATAATTCGCAAGCTTTATCTCCTTGGCCCAATTTTGCAAAAGCATCTATCACCCATGCTGCTGCATGGGTATATTGGCCACCATTCTCTCGAACACCTGGCACATAGCCTTTAATATAGCCTGGTTCCAATTCCCCCTTGTCAAAAGGCGGTGTGAGTAATCGTATAATCCCATCATTTTTACCTACCAAGTAATCCTCCAGTGCGGACATTGCATCTTTAGCGCGTTTAGGATTACTAGCTCCAGATATAACTGCCCAACTTTGTGCAAGGGAGTCTATTTTACATTCATCATTATTGGTAGATCCAAGCTGTGCTCCATCATCAAAATAAGCACGTTTATACCAATTACCATCCCAACCATGTGCTTCGACAGCAGCTACTACGTCATCATATACACCCTGATATCTATTGCTTCGTTCTGTGTCTCTGAGCTTAGTACATATAGGAATCCATTGTTTAAGAATGGTTAACAAAAACCACGCCAACCAAACACTTTCTCCTTTTCCTTCATTTCCCACCAGGTTCATGCCATCATTCCAGTCACCACAACCCATTAATGGTAGACCATGCTCACCAAAATGAAATCCATTTTCTATAGCACGGGTACAATGGGTATATAATGAACCTCTTTCCTCCGCAATAATAGGGCTAATATAGCGCTCAACCTCGTCCTCTTTCAATAGATCACTTTCTAAAAATTGAATATCTTCATCTAGAATATCCTCATCTCCAGTGATACTCATATACTCAGATACCACATAAGGAAGCCACAGATAATCATCTGAAATCCTAGTTCTTGTGCCTTTTAGTGCTGGCTCATGCCACCAATGTAGCACATCTCCTTCAACGAATTGATGACCCGCATGCTTAATAATTTGTTTTTTGGCAAGTTCTGGCCAAACAGTTAAGATGGATAGGGCATCTTGAAGTTGATCTCTAAATCCATAAGCGCCACCAGCTTGATAAAACGCTGTTCTTGCCCATAGTCTACAAGCTATCACTTGGTATAGTAGATGTCCGTTAAGCATCTGGTTCATGGCGATATCAGGTGTAACAACCTGAACAATATTTAACTTATCCTTCCAAAAACGTTTAACATCAGAAAGTGCAGTCATTGCGCCTTCAACTGTTTTAAACGGCTTGATATCTGTTTGTATGTGCTCCTTACCATCTGCGATACCCATAACAAAAACCAATTGAATCGTCTCTTTTGGTTTTATAGTGACTTTCACCTGTATGGCTGCACAGGCGTCAAATCCTGCTCCGACTTGATTGGACAACTTCCTTCTTGTCAATTCGTCAGGCAACTTAGTACTACCCTGTCCAAAGAATGCTTTACGGTTACCATTATAAGTTTTCTCAGTAATTGAGGCATCCATATATAAGACTTGATTAGGAAATGTCTGATTAAAGCCATTTCTTACCATTAATTGTCCCTCATCGGACATATCAGTAACAAGGTGCATAGCCGTATCGTAACGACTCACCCCTAAAACAGGCTTAATATAATATGTCAGTGCCAAATTACGTTCCTTGCTTCCTTCATTTTTCAAGCTTATAATGCTAATCTTAATATTGCCTTCTATAGGTACAAACTGAGTTAATGATTGAGCAATTCCATGACTAGCATGCTTATGGCTAGTATAGCCAAAACCATGTTCTACCACATAAGGACTCTTTTCGCGAATTGGCAAAGGTGTCATTGACCAGATATTTACCGCTTCATCACTTAGATAAAATATTTCACTAGGCGTGTCACATACAGGATCGTTAGACCATGGGGTTAACTTATTTTCACGGCTATTATAATACCATGTATAACCACCTCCAGATTCTGTCGTTAAAAATCCAAAGGTCTCATTAGCAATTATGTTGGACCAAGGCACTGGTGTCGTTTGCTCATTATCCAAACAGATTAAATATCGTTGATAATCCGCATCAAAACCACCGATACCATTAAAAAACTGAAGTTTTTCACATTCACCCATAGCCATTTTTTGATCGGTAAATTGTTCTGCCTCTAAAACACTACTACTTTCAACAATAGAATAGTCTGGGATAAGGACGGGTTCTAGAGCCTTCACAAGTGGATGGTTCAATTGTTCTACGATACTACCTTTATGGCCATAAAAGCATAACCTGGCCACGGCAGTAAATAAATTCACATCAAAAGGTCTAATCATGGAAAGATTCAAAATAAATACATCGCCTTTTTTCTGCAACATATTAGTGGCTTGATTAGACTCCACTATATCCGTTACTAGTGCAAATATAGGGTTGGTATAGCTGTATTCTTCAAGTACAAGTATCATCAAATCTACTTGCAGATCTTTGATTTTCCAATATTCATGTGCTTTAAGTAATTCATAAAGAATAGATACATCCTCTAATTTTTGGATTGTAACAACAACAATAGGACGTTCTCCAGAAACACCATAGGACCATAATGCTGATTGACCTTTATGATTTTCTTCAATGTAACTGGCTTGCTTTTGATGCAATGGACTAAGAAACAATATATCAGATATCATATCCTGATATAACTCCATCTCATGGGCTTTTATATTGAGATATTTAGCTTCAACTTGGCTCCTTATAACCGCTAACCAAAAAGCTGCGTCACAATTTTCGACATTGTTAAATTTTCTAAGAAGTTCTAATAACTCATCTTTGCTATTAGCAACCAGTGTGAGAAAAGATATCCTTGCAGATTTTCCTGGTAATAATTTCACTTTAACTCTTAGACTGAAAATTGGATCTAATACATTACCTGTACTATTACTGAGAGGATGCTCTCCTTCAATGGCAACAGGATTTGAAACTGTACGACCTCTTCCAATAAACTGCATTCGATCGGTTTCGTATTGAATAGGTCCAACTGCGTCACCGTCAATGATTGCCATATGAGCAACCCAACGTTCTTTGTCTGATTCACTTCTTGGTCTTCGATGTGCGAGGAGTGCTTTAAATTCAAGATTATACTCTGTCTCAACAAACAAGTTACTAAAAGTAGTATGGGCCTCATCACTTTTTTGTTCTGTCATAACCATTTCATTATAACTGGTAACTTCAAGATCACAGGTATTTTCCCCATTATTTTTCAACTTAATTCTTCGAATTTCTGCATGTTCTCCCGAGGTTACGATAATTTCTGTTAACGTTTCAATATTTCCATCTGTTCGCTTATAGATGGTTTTATCTGCAGTGAACACAACCTCATAACCTGTAGGCAATTGATTGAGTGGCGCATAAGCAGCTGACCAATTTTCATTAGTTTCTTTATTTTTGATGTAAAAAAACATGCCGTAATGATCTAAAACTGAATCTTCTCTCCAACGGGTAACGGCATAGTCTTTCGTACGACTATAGCCTGTACCTCTATCTGTGGTCATAACTGAGTAGTAACCATTGGATAATACATGGGCTTTTGGTAATGCCACGTTCGGTTCTGTAAAATGTCGATATGATCCTTGGTCATGGTATACATTCCCTTTGAAAGGAATAATTTTTTCTTTGTTTTCTTTCGTAAAAACGATATTAGTCGGTACTTTCTCTTGTAGTAGTAACCTTGCCGCCTTCACATAAGGGTCTAAGGAAAAGCGTCTTTGCATCACATTCTTATTCAAATAATTGTTAAGAGAAAGCAGGCTCATACCTTGATGATGGGCCATAAAGCTTTTAATGA
>JAQICP010000518.1 GCA_027858555.1 Vallitaleaceae bacterium | reverse complement strand
CCAGTGATACCGTTTGTGTTTCTTGATTTGATAAGGCAATTGCCTTTTGTGATATGTCCTCAGTAATAGTCGCCGCATATGCCATCTTCCATACTACAACACTGAGTGCCACGATTACCACCATTCCCATAATTGCTTTCATATACTTACGATTATTAGTATTTTTCATATTTATTTCCTCCTTAGAATTAATTGCTATAACCACATTATATAGAGTGAAACTGAAAACAAACTGAAAGCCGTGAAATATATAATATATTATTATAGATTGATTATTGCTTTATAACACCAAATACAAGTAACAAGTAAAATCATTGAGTAAACCATTTGATAAGACATCTGTAATAAAGCATACCGTTATGGCAATTAATGACATAGAAAAAACCTTGAAAGCAAAGCCCAATTCAAGGTTCATTATTGTTCATCTAGATGCTATAAATCAGTGCATAGAATCAAGTGGTAGTATTAAAAATCAACTGATCGAATTATAGGTGTACTGATAGATTAACCAATTCATAGTGAAAATTTTTCATAATGAATCATATTTTTTTCTATTCCTATGTCACTAAGATTCTTAATACTATTATTCATTAATATTAGCGGACCACATAGATAGAAACCAGTTGTGGTGTCAATCAACAGCCCTTCATTTAACAGTCGTTCAAGCTTAAACCTGTCGATATAGCCTTTTTCACCTTCGTAACTAGGGTCACTCGCAACAACTGGTATAATCTTCAGATTAGGCATATGGTTAATAATCTCTTTCATTTCATCTGCGATAATATACTCACTAATCTGATTCATACCCCATATCAATAAAACCCTTTGTTTAGGGTCTACATCTTTCATATAACGTAACATGCTAAGAATAGGTGTAATACCAATCCCACCGACTATAAACACACGGCTGATTTCTTTTCGATAATTAACATAGCTAAATCGTCCATAAGGACCTTCCACAGTTAATTCATCCCCTGGTTTAATCTGATTAATAGATTTGGTATAATCACCTAACGCCTTAATTGTTACAGATAAAAACTCTCTATTAGTAGGTGATGATGAGATTGAAAAAGGATGTTCTTCCCTCGCAACCTGACCCTTAACAACTCTGAAAAATCCAAATTGACCTGGTTTGTAAAGCATCACTTTCCCATTCTTTGGTGTCATGTAGATACTCCACATAGTTGGGGTCTCTTCAATGACATCACTTACAATATAACGTTCTTCTTGTAAAATACTTGGTTTTACAACTTTATGGTAACAATAAAATCCAAATCCCAGTAGAAAATAAATCATATAGGCACCAAATACCAACTTATTAGCCTTGACAATTGAGGTTAATAACACATGAATCTGCATGAGTATCAGTGCCAATATCGTCATGTTGTGTAAGAATCGATAATGTGCATATTTAAACACTTTCAAAGATTCCACAATTTTTCTAATGGTTTTAAAAGGCTCTATGCGTGTTACAAACGAACTAACCATCAGTAATATCGAAATAACACTGATCACAATAAATGTAATCATGCTAATTGTACCGATAGTGGTCATTAAGTTTTCGCCAAAGATATTCTCTTTGATTAATTGATGTACAAACACCATGATTAATGCAATAATTGCCATCATGCCATGAAATCGATAGATTTTATCCATGCCGAATACTACTTCTATCATTTTAGGTCTGGCACTCATGATAAATTGCCATGAAAGCCAAGTGAACGCCACCGCGCCAAGCACCATCGATAACAACATATCGTTACTGGCATATCTTCCTGGATTTGCTTGATATGTAACAATAATTGGAAATAACGGACTTGCAAAATAAAGTAAAATAAATAACCACTTTCTCATCTTGTACCCTCCTCAAGTTTCTATGCTATAGAACTATTATAATCTATGAAACTGAAATGTTTCTGAAAACCAACCGATTCATCTACTGATTCATTCAATTTTGCCAGTTCCATAGATCATCACTCTAATTTATTCTGGTTGGTCTTAGTTCCTAAGATTTCAGGCGACATGGTCCCAAGAGAAACAATCGTTCTAAGGGCAACGTTAACCGATATATCGAGTTCTGTATAACTACTGGTATCTACATAAATCAAAAATCCATTTGTGGGATTTGGTGTCGTCGGAATGAATACCGCTTCTTTTGCAATCCCATTCACCATAATTCCTTCATTAGTCACAAACCCAATGCTATGGGTACCTTGTAGTGGAAATTCAACAAATACAATTTTTTGAAAGCTTTTGGATTTATTCTCTCCAGATATGCTTTTAATGATATCCTTTAGGGGCATATTACCATCTGTACGACTATATCAGCCCTAATTGAAGTAACCCTGAGTTGATTACAATTATTTATCTAAATCGATGATTTATTTTAGATTACTATCTAAGTGCACCACAAAGTCTTGTACATTGGTTACTAACGTCTTCACTTCAAGGGTGCCTCTGTCGCGCAGTTTATTAACAACAAATTCTGAAATATCAACACTATATATGAACACATTCCTTACTATCCCGTCTTTACTGGTATATGAAGGTGTCATATTGCCTGCTGCAATGGTATGCAATTGTGTTGCTAGGCATATCAAAGTGGTGGCTTTTCTTGTATGTGCTCTCATAGCATCTTGTGATTCATAGGCCGAATGAAGGACTTCAGGCAATGGTCCATCATCTCGAATAGAACTTGATAATACGTACGGCACATTGTTTTTCACACATGAGGCAATAATGCCGCCTGTGATATCTTCACCCTTAATAAATTTGGTTATTGAACCATATTCTCTTACCTTATTGATTAAATCCAAGTGATGATAATGGCCATTCACTACAGATTCCTGGGTGTAGATATCCTGTCCAAGTGCTGTACCAAGATAACTACCTTCTAGGTCATGTGTTGCTAATGCGTTTCCTGCAAGCAGTGCCTGCACATAACCTTTTTCAACAAGAGAACTTACTGCATGCCTTGCATCTTTATCAAATGATACCGCTGGACCAAGCACCCATACAACGTACCCATTATTAGCTTTTTCATAGGTCAGTAGTTCGTATAACTCATCATAGTCTTTTGAATAAGCGGTCTCTCTACTGCGACTACTTCTAAAGGAAAACACGTCCTTCTTCTCGTCTACCTGTAAAAATCCGTTAGAATGGACATAGATACCTTCTGACGCATCTTCACTTCGACCAAGTACTACCTGATCACCAATTATCAAATTTCTAAATTCTACAATATCGATACCTACTTTGCCCATTGAACTTCGAGTCACTGCAACGCAGTCCATTCTGCTTTCACTAGCCAGTAGCCACTGTCCCTCAACTTTGAAATACTCAGGGTAGATACTCATTGCATGATAGTAACTTGGTGATACACCATCTTTAAGGACTGCTTTAGTCTTAACATCAGGGGCATTAACATATCGCTCTTCTTTAAAATCAGGTTTCCTGTAGATTGGTAATTCAAATGGCATGATAACTCCTTTATATGAATTTTATAGTATGCAAGTTAATATATGTCTGACTTATTTCTCAATTAACGTTATATCTGTCTGACTTTTTCTTCAATTACGATTTCTAGTTGTGTCATTTTTTTCTCTTCATCATTAAAATGGGTTCTCAACTCACTTAATACTTTACTTACTTTGCTATATAATTGGTTTATGTTTTCTCTCCCTTGAGTGATCTTTGATTGTACCATCAAGTCCACTATGAAACCGTCAAAAAACAGATCTGCAAAACCTAGCAACCCACCTGTGCTTAGGTCGGTTTCTAAAAAAGCACCCACGTCTTCAAGTTCATTTTGAAATTTTACCAGGGTATACTGACATGCGTTTATCTCACTTTGGGCATCTTCCATATGACCCCGCTTAATCATAGTGGCAATCATACCCCCGCCTATGATATCATAAGTTCCCCAACCGGCTGCTGACTTTAGAGATGCCTGTATCTTTTCAACATGGCTCATAACGGCGTTACCCGCAATTATAGCTTCATTGGTTTCCTTAATGTTTAATTTTATGTTTTCTATCTCTTGATACTTAGCGTCTATTTCTTCCCACCTATCTGGATAAAGCGTTCTAATAAGTGCCGCCTTTTGTATCATAAGATTCTTATATTCTAGTTGAAGCGCTTTCATGTTCATCAACTGTGATTCAAGTTTCTTAAGTTGTGCTTCTTCATGCTCTATATCATATATAATTTGATCTACCTTTGTTTTAGCCTGCATGGCTTCTAATTCTTCTTTATTCAGCTGTTCTTCCTTATCATTAATCAATGAGTGGTAAAAATTAGTGAACGCCATGCTCTTGAATTTATCC
>JAQICP010000482.1 GCA_027858555.1 Vallitaleaceae bacterium | reverse complement strand
AACTCAAGGCCTATTATTATGTGCTAAAAACCACCCATCAAGATCTGTATATATCAGAAGAGTATCTTTCCCTGGCGACTGGATCTAAATGCATCACCATTTCAGGTTATTGCTGTGATGCCAGACGTGATAACATTCTATGCTTGGATATTGCCATGTAAAAATGATATACTATAGATGGTGTTATTAGCAATGTTACTTAAGGAGGAATGATATGTCCCATCTAGATGAAATATTAGCATTTAATAAATCCTTTGTTGAACAAAAAGCATTTGAGCCTTATACAGCAACTAGGTTACCTTTTAAAAAAATGGTGATTCTAGGTTGTATGGATACCAGATTGATTGAACTACTGCCTAAAGCTATGAACCTGAAAAATGGTGATGCTAAAATAATTAAAAATGCAGGTGCAATGATTGCACATCCTTTTGGCAGTATTATGAGAAGTATATTTGTAGCCATATATGAACTTGGTGTTGATGAGGTTTATGTAATAGGGCATCAAGAGTGTGGCATGAGTTCCCTAAACTCAGACGTGACCATTCAGGCAATGTTAGCACGTGGCATTAAACAAGAAACACTGGATATGTTAAAGTATTCAGGTATAGCTATCAAGAAGTGGTTGCATGGCTTTGACAGTGTGTATGAATCCGTGTTAGAGTCAGTTGATAAAATTGAAAAGCATCCATTACTGCCAGCAGATGTGAAAGTACACGGTTTAATCATACATCCATCTACAGGTGAACTTGAATTGATAAAAAGAGGATAAGATAATAAACAAAGTCAATGAACAAGTCAATGAACAAGTCGATAAACAAGTCAATGAACAAGTCAATGAACAAGTCAATGAACAAGTCAATGAACAAGTCAATGAACAAGTCGATAAATAAGTCGATAAACAAAGTCAATAAACAAGATAAAAACTAAGTTAAGAAAACGAGTCAATAGACAAATCAAAAACCAAGTTAAAAAAGTTTAATAAACTATAATAAGAGCGAACATTTAAGAAGGCTGATATTTACAGGTAAGTAAATAGTGGTCTTTAAATTCGCATTTTTTAAAGTTTTTAAGGATATCATCGAGCTTCATGTGAACTTTTGCTGAACTTTTAGTGAAATAGTGGCAAAACTATTGACAAACACATCCAAATACTTTATATATGTTATAGGACCACTTTAACGGAGCGAAACATAAAACTGTTAAAGTGACTGACTAGGAGGATAAAATTATGGGATTTGATAAAAAAGGCAGTCTTATATCGTATAGACCGGATATAAAAGTAATGGATTGTACCATTAGAGATGGTGGATTAGTTAATGATTTTTATTTTGAAGATGATTTTGTAAGAGAGCTCTATCATACTTGTATTAAAACAGGTGTTGATTATATGGAGTTTGGATACAAAGCTTCAAAAGCAATTTTTTCAGATAAAGAATTTGGCAAGTGGAAGTTTTGCACGGAAGCAGACATTAGAAGTATCGTTGGTGAGAATAATACAGACCTCAAGATCTCGATTATGGCAGATATTGATAGAACTAATTTTCGAGAAGATGTCATAGACCGAAAAGATAGTGTTATTGACATGATTAGGGTAGCAACCTATATTAATCAGATACCCAGTGCAATTGAGATGATTAATGACTTTAATGCTAAAGGGTATGAAACGACAGTCAATATCATGGCACTTTCTCATGTGAATGATCATGACTTGATGGAAGCATTGGAATTATTATCACAAACAGGCGTTGATGTGATCTACTTGGTGGATAGCTTTGGTACATTTTATCCAGAGCAGATCAGGGACATGGCTGAAAGGTACCTGATTGTCGGAGATAAGGCTGGTAAAAAGATTGGGATTCATGCTCACAATAATCAGCAGCTTGCGTTTGCCAATACGATCGAAGCATTGACGTTAGGTGTTAGTTTCATAGACTCAACAGTGAATAGCTTAGGTAGGGGTGCGGGTAACTGTCCAACAGAGCTGTTGCTTAGCTTCCTTAAAAACCCTAAGTATAACATTGAACCACTTTTGGTATTCATTAAAGAACATATCGTTAAACTGAAAGAAAATGGTTTGGTATGGGGTTATGACATACCTTATCTGCTAACAGGTATTTTAAACCGTCATCCCTCTTCAGCTATTAACTTTATCAAAGAAGGAAAAAATGATTATACGAAATTTCATGAATATTTATTAGATAACGGATAAGATTATTATTAAAACGCCTCCTAATAGGGTATAATATAAGAAGAGTATACTACTAATTAGATGATGATATGTGGTTTAGCCACATAATTTCAGTGGGAGGCGTTTATGTCAGCTATAATAGAGCAAGATTTCTTGAATTTTCAGTGGGTGACTGAGGACCCATTTCTTTTTTGTGCACACCATCTCGATTTTTACCCCAAAGCAAATAAAAAATTCGGTCCAGCTGAGCCATTAACCAAGAGAAATCTAGGTCAAGATTTTAATATGAAAAACGATTGGAAGATGTATCATGGACTTGAAGTGCCTGGTTTTCCGGAGCACCCGCATAGAGGTTTTGAAACCGTAACGGTAGTCGTGGAGGGCTTTGTTGATCATTTTGATTCTGCAGGCGCATCAGGGCGTTATAGTAATGGAGACGTTCAATGGATGACAGCGGGTAAAGGGATGCAACACAGTGAGATGTTCCCCCTTCTAAGTCCAGAAGAACCTAATCCATTACATCTTTTTCAGATATGGTTGAATCTCCCTAAAAAGGATAAGTTTGTAGAACCACATTATAAGATGTTGTGGTCAGAAGATATTCCGGTTGTTTCAGGCATCAATGAATCTGGCGGAACTTATGAAGTGAGAGTTATTGCTGGAGAATTCGAGGGGACTAGGGCGCTTTCACCAGCGCCTGAATCATGGGCTGCAAAAGAGGAGAATCATGTAGATATCCTATTGGTACATATGTCACCTAATTCTAGATTTAAGTTACCATCTAAATCCGAGACCGTAAGTAGAAATCTATATTTCTATGAAGGCACATCTCTTGCTGTCAACGGAGAAGAGATACTTAGTCAACATAGAGCTAAGCTCAGTGATGTGGATTTACAGATTGAGAATAATGGCAAGTCAGCTAAATTTTTGATTCTTCAAGGAGAACCAATTAATGAACCAGTTGTACAATATGGTCCTTTTGTTATGAATACACAAGAAGAGATTAAAGAAGCTTACGAGGAATACCATGTTAACCAATTTGGCGGATGGCCATGGGACAAGTCAGACCAAGTGCTACCAGCAGATGTGGGCAGAGTTGCTTTTTATGCAGACGGGTCAATTGATCGGCCTAAGAACTAGCCCGATATGACCACCAATAGAATGCAATCACCGAAAACCGCTATTAAATGACCTCCATATAAGTTATGATAATGATAGAACTTGGAGGTAATATGAGCATTGATAGTGTTGATCATAAAGACAATAATAAGTATTAATGAAGGTGTTACAATAAGTAATACAGCGAATTATATAACACATGAATTTATAGAGGGCTACAATATTGCTCGTATCAATAAAGACAAGAATTATGATGGTAAATTTTTCTTTGGAGTTATGACAACGGGTATATTTTGTCGTCCTTCTTGCCCTTCACCTATAGCAAAACAAGAGAATGTCATCTATTTTAACGATATGTATGAAGCGTTTGAATCGGGATATCGACCTTGTCTTAGATGTATGCCAGATATGAATGTGGCCTATTATTCTGGCAATGTCATCGGCCGTGACACTGGGTATAACACCGGGCATGACACGGTTAAGCTAGCAGTGAGTACGATTCATGAGGGTTACCTTAATCAACATGCCCTAACACCAAGAACCACAAGGCAGAAGCGTTCAAGCCAAAAAACAATGAAGGGTATATAAGTACCAAGAAGATGAATACAGGGCCTATGCGGCGTTGTGTTTGTGGCACATTAATCATTAAATAAGGACAGATTAGGCATAGAGCATGGGAGGATTAAATGTTAAGCTTTAAATATTAAGGTATAGAACATTGGAGCATTGAATATTAAGTTTTAAAATTCAAGTCTTATAATATTAAGCATAGACATAAAGGTATATTTTTTAATAAGAATAAGTCATTAAGTAGAATAATGACTACGAGGTAGATGATGTATTATACATATTATAATAGTGAAATATGCCAGTTGATTCTAGTTGGAGATGAAAACGGGCTTAGTCATATACATATGAATACAGATGAGCGCAAAAGAACATTTGAGATATTGGATGAATGGATAGAGGATGTGGATTTTTTTGCGGATACAATTAAACAATTAGAAAGTTATATCAGTGGCGAGAGACGTGAATTTGATATCGTATTGAACCCTAGTGGGACTGCATTTCAAAAGCAGGTTTGGGATAAATTAATCACCATACCCTATGGGGAAGTGCGCAGCTACAAAGAAATTGCGATTATGATTGGCAATGAAAAAGCTTCAAGGGCAGTTGGCATGGCAAATGGTAAGAATCCAATACCAATCATCATACCTTGTCATAGAGTCATTGGCTCAAATGGTGGACTCACAGGCTATGCATTTGGGTTGGCCATTAAAGAAAAGTTACTGGGTCTAGAAAAGATGGCACATTAAGAGCTGGAGGCGTTAGAAATGTATAAGATAGGCACATTTTACAGAGATGTTTTTGAATATTTTGAAGAGAATGTTAAAACTGAGTTTGAAGCAAGACAGATTCGATATGTCTATATGAGTAGAAAAGAATTGGTGATAGACCAAGATATGGATATGTTGATTACAGGGACTTTATCAGATGAGGAGCTTAAGTTTTTCCCTAAGCTTTCAGCGGTCTTTGTACCATATACCGGTTTGGATGGACTGAATATACCTGCATTAAAGCAGCGCAACATACAAGTATATAATACAAGTGCACATGGATTTTTTGTTGCCGAAAGGGCATTAGCCCTCACACTGGCAGTAATGGGGAAGATTGTTGCATCTCATAATGGGATGGTAAAGGGCAGTTGGCATAACAGAACCGTTATGGAGCTTTTATACTGGTCAAGTTTGAAAGGTAAGAAAGTGGCTATATTTGGCTATGGCACCATAGGGCAACACTTTCATGATATGGTAAAACCGTTTCAAGTCGAAGTGGGCATTGTGAAATATAAAAACAGAACATACAAGGACACGTTAACCTTCAAAGATCTGCATACACTTGCTGATTGGTGTGATGTACTTGTTATTACGGCACCACTTACAGACAATACCAAGTCAGCTATAGATAGTGACATCTTTGAAGTGCTAAAAGGCAGTGTTCTAATTAATATAGCGCGTGGCCCAATTATTGATGAGGAGGCCTTATACACGGCTCTAGAATCAGGTGAATTAAAAGGATTTGGCTCTGATGTGTGGTTTAATTATCCCACAAAAGAGACACCGATCTGTGAACCAAGTAATTACGATTTAAGCCAGTTTGATCAGGTTGTAATGACCCCTCATAATGGCGGATTTGAAGAAAACTCAAGAAAAGTACGTTATGATGATGTCATAGAGACAATTTACAGCATAATTAACAAAAACGGTCTTGACTAATGACAATTCAAGCATATAATGAAATATCAGACGATGTGCTAGCGATTGCTAAATCATTAGCTTCTATTAGGTATTTGAAGTCATTATTGGTAAGTAATATGGGTTGCTATTATAGGTTGTTATTGGCAATTAATACGGATTATTAGAAGTTATTATTAGGTATTAATACTGGTTCTATTAGAGCTCGTTATTGCGGTTAAATAGTATGAGTTATTAATTTGAAAATCATTATTAGCTATCATTATAGTTTGGTAGTATAAGTGTATAGTCAGTGTTTTAACATATGCACATCAGTATAGTGAATGAGATTACTTCACTCAGAAAGGATACATTAATGAATAAAAATGAAATTTTGGGACGTTGGACAAAACAAAAATCAGAAGAACTTTATGGCATCAAGAACTGGGGAGGTAATTATTTCTCAATATCGGAAGATGGTGAAGTACTAGTTAATCCATATAAGAGTACGCCTGAATCTGCAGTCAGTCTAAAGCAAATTATCTCAGGGGTAGAAGAACGAGGCCTTGATATGCCGGTTTTACTACGCTTTGAAAATCTATTGGATGCTCAGATTACATATATAAACAATTCGTTTAATGACGCAATTAAAAAGCTTGGCTATAAAGGTAAGTATCAAGGTGTTTATCCTATTAAGGTTAATCAGCAACAGCAAGTTGTTCATGAAGTGGCTAAATTTGGCGAACGCTACCATCATGGACTTGAGGTTGGCTCAAAGCCTGAACTGATTGCAGCATTATCTGAATTGAATGATAAAGAGGCTTGTTTAATCTGTAATGGCTATAAGGACTCTGAATTTATTGACTTAGGTTTGAATGCTATTAAGATGGGCTTCAAATGTTTCTTTGTCATTGAGATGCCAGGTGAAGTGAATCTGATATTAGATAGAGCTGAGGCTCTGGGTATTAGACCTAATGTAGGTATTCGTATTAAGCTTTCTTCTAAGGCTGGTGGTCATTGGACTGAATCAGGTGGGGATAGAAGTATATTTGGACTGAATATGTCACAGATTATTGAGATTGTAGATATTCTAAAAACTAGAAATATGTTAGATACATTGAAATTGATGCATTATCATCTGGGTTCACAGATACCTAATATCAGAGATATCAGATCGGCTGTTCAAGAAGCATCTCGTGTCTATGCAGAACTTGTAAAAGAGGGCGCGCCCATGGGTTATATCGACCTTGGTGGTGGACTTGCTGTAGATTATGATGGCTCTAATACTAATTTTCCTAGCAGTAGGAATTATAGTGTAGAAGAGTATTGCTCAGATATTGTGGAAGCAGTTATGGTGAGTATGGATAATTCGGGCATTCCTCATCCGATTATTGTCACAGAATCTGGCAGAGCTTTAGTCGCTTATTATTCAATACTGATATTTAATGTGTTAGATGTTGCCAAGTTTGAAAATTATGATATTCCAGATACATTTGACATAGAAGTGCCTGAACAGATCATTAACTTGCACGAAGTATATAAAGGCTTGAATATCAAGAATGTTCAGGAATGTTACAACGACGCCTTATATTATAGAGACATTATCAGGGATATGTTTAATCATGGACATCTCACATTAAGACAGAGATCCTTATCAGAAAAGATATTTTGGAGTACAATATACAAGATTTCTAAAGAAATCAAGAAGTTGAAATTCATACCGACCGATTTAGAAGATCTTGAAAGTGCCATAGCGGATATATATTACTGTAATTTTTCGGTTTTTCAATCTATACCGGATAGTTGGGCTATTGATCAACTTTTCCCAATTATGCCGATACATCGATTAAATGAGATACCCGATCGTAATGGGGTGCTTGCTGATATTACATGTGACTGCGATGGTGAGATTAACAAGTTCATCGACTTACACGATGTTAAAAACACCTTGCCACTACATGTGTTGAAGCCGGATGAAGATTATTATCTAGGCGTTTTCTTAGTAGGTGCCTATCAAGAGACACTTGGTGATTTACACAACCTTTTTGGTGATACCAACGTGGTAAGTGTTCGTCTTGAAAAGGACGGGACATTTGAATTAGTCAGTGAAATTGAAGGTGATCGCGTAGAAGATGTTCTGAGTTATGTGGAATATAATATTAAAGATATGCAAGTTAAGTTTAGAAAAAGTGCCGAAAACGCTGTTAAAGAAGGACTAATCACACCTATTGAAAGACGGGAGATTATGACTTCTTATGATAATGGACTAAGAGGTTATACTTATTATGAAAGATAGATAGGTATAACGACAATAAGACCGATAGATCATAAGCCAGATCGTAAGCCAGATCGTAAGCCAGATCGTAAGATAGATTGCATGACAGATCACAAGATAGATTGCAAGATAGATTGCAAGATAGATCATAAGCCAGATTACAAGGAAGATTGCATGACAGATTACAAGATATAAAGTTGTATATATAGATTGATTAGTAGCATATATAGTAACAATGACGTAGAGGGCTTGAACGACTCGAACGACTTAAGCGATTCAAACAATTAGAACCAGTGTGATATTAATAACAGATTAGTTATGGAGGTAGATATGGGAAAAGTGTTAATAATTGGAGCAGGCGGCGTGGCTAATGTGGTGGTCCACAAGTGTTGCCAAAATCCAGAAGTATTTGAAGAGATATGTATTGCAAGCCGTACAAAATCAAAGTGCGATGCTATGAAAGCTGAACTAGATGGCGGTAAAACTAAGATTCAAACAGCGAAAGTTGATGCTGATAATACAGATGAGGTAATCGCACTTATCAAGTCATTTAAACCAGAGATGGTTATTAATGTGGCTTTACCATACCAAGACTTAACGATTATGGATGCATGCCTCGCCACTGGTGTTCATTATTTAGATACAGCGAATTACGAACTACCAGAGATACCAAAATTCGAATATAGCTGGCAATGGGCTTATAAAGAGCGGTTTGAAAAAGCAGGTCTTACTGCCATATTAGGCTGTGGTTTTGACCCAGGTGTAACGGGTGTATTTTCAGCCTATGCTCTTAAGCATTATTTTGATGAGATTAATTATATTGATATAGTTGATGCTAACGCTGGTGATCATGGATACCCTTTTGCTACCAATTTTAATCCTGAGATTAATATTAGAGAGATTACTGCAGAAGGTAAGTACTGGGAAGAAGGCAAGTGGATTATAACAGAGCCTCTTGAAATCAAGCGCGTGTATGACCTACCGGTTATTGGTCCTAAAGATACTTATCTGTTATACCATGAAGAACTTGAGTCACTAGCTAAAAACATTACAGGTCTTAAAAGAATTCGTTTCTTCATGACCTTTTCACAGAATTATATCAACCACCTTACAGTGCTTCAGAATGTGGGGATGACATCAATCGAACCTATTCTTTTTGAAGGCAAGATGATTCAGCCGTTACATTTTCTAAAAGCGGTATTACCTGATCCTGCGTCCCTTGGGCCAAGGACTAAAGGTAAGACTAATATCGGTAATATATGCCAAGGATTCAAAGATGGTAAGCCAGTGACATACTACGTGTATAACATATGTGACCATGAAGCATGCTATGCAGAAGTTGGTTCACAAGCAATCTCATACACAACCGGTGTTCCAGCCATGATAGGTGCAAAACTGCTCCTTGAAGGTGTGTGGAAGAAACCAGGTGTTTACAATGTAGAAGAATTTGATCCAGACCCATTCATGGATGAATTGAACAAGCAAGGGTTACCATGGATTGAAGATTTTAATCCAACATTGATAGATTAACTAAGATTAGGAATAATGATGAATAAAATAGACATTGATAGATTAGGTCACATCGTAACACCCGCTTATGTAGTAGATAAACGGTTATTAATGAAAAATCTGGAAACCCTTGATTATGTTCAAAAACAAACAAGTGCTAAGATTTTGTTAGCCCTAAAGGGATTTTCCATGTATCACGTGTTCCCTTTGATTGGGGAATATTTAGCCGGCATCACTGCCAGTTCTCTTTATGAGGCCAGACTTGGGTTTGAGGAAATGGGCAAAGAGGTACATATCTACGCGCCTGTTTTTAAAGAATCTGAGTTTGAAGAGATTATGACCTACTGTGAGCATATGGTGTTTAATTCACCAGCACAGTATAAGCAGTATAAGGAGAGGGCACTGGCAAAAGGTAAGGAATGTGCTATAAGACTTAATCCTGAATATTCTGAGATTACCACAGAGATATACGATCCATGTGCCATTAATTCACGACTTGGCACGGTAGCAAGTCAGATTAAAGCCAGTGATTTAGATGGACTGAGTGGTCTTCACTTTCACACCATGTGTGAGCACAACTCTGATACACTTGATAGAACCATGAAAGTGATTGAAGAGAAATTCGGTCAGTACTTCTATCAGATGAAATGGATTAATTTTGGTGGCGGTCATCATATTACAAGAGCTGATTATGACATAGAGTTACTCATTAAGGTGATCCGTCATATACAGACCAAGTATGATGTAGAGGTATATCTTGAACCTGGTGAAGCTATAGCACTTAACACAGGATTCCTAGTTACGGAAGTTCTAGATATTGTGAGTTATGGTATGGATATAGCGATTATTGATGCATCTGCAGCTTGCCATATGCCAGATGTCATAGAGATGCCTTATCGACCAGAGATTATAGGCAGTGGCAAACCAGGCGAATATGCACACACCTACAGAATTGGTGGTATGACATGCCTTGCAGGGGATATCGTATCTGATTATTCTTTTGAAAAGCCACTTAAAGTGGGCGACAAATTGATTTTCACAGACATGGCTCATTATACGATGGTAAAGAACAATACCTTTAATGGTGTTGGGTTACCCTCAATCATGACCATGGACGCTGACACTATTGAATTAGTCAAAGCCTTTGGGTATAATGACTATAAAGGTCGATTGTCCTAATACATAATAAATAGAACTAACATATAAGACCCTGCAGTATAGGGTCTTTTTTTAGAAAGAGGTAAGAAATGGATAATAAAGAGAAAGTATATACAAAACTTAAAGCACTTGGTGTAGACTATAAAGTATCTAATCATCCACCTATATTTACCATAGATGCACTGGATGGTTATGACATTCCAGATAAGCACCTTATTGCCAAGAACCTTTTTCTAAGGAATGATAATGGCAAGAAGCATTACCTAATAGTTATTAGACAGGATAAACAAGCCGATCTTAAGGACCTACGAACTAAAATAGGCAGCTCAAGACTTAGTTTTGCATCTGAGGAGCGGTTATAAAAAAATCTGGGTTTAAAAAAAGGCTCGGTGACACCACTAGGGGTTATCAATAATATGGATCAAACTGTGGAAGTGGTTTTTGACAAGGACCTTGTGGACGAGGCGACAATCGGTGTACATCCGGGTGAAAATGACGCCACAGTGTGGATAAGTTTTTCAGATATCAAGAAGGTAATCACAGATATGGGTGATCAGATGTCGTATGTTGAGATATAACAGGTAGTTTGATTTAAGAAATATGGGATGAAGAGAATCCATGTCTGATTATGGTGAAATGTTTGACCGAGTAAGTGTTTATTATAGTGGTTTAAAATAGATTGGTTTTATGGATTGCTTCATATACTATATCTATTTCAAAGAAGAGAGGTATTTATGAATCTAGATCAATTAATATTAGAAAAATCTATTACTGAAATTCAAGAAGCATTGATGAATAAGTTATTTACTTGTGAAGATTTAGTTCGTTATTATATGAGTAGGATTGAGCAACATTCGGATTATCATGCAGTTATATGCATTAATGAAAAGGCCATTGCCATAGCGAAAGAACAAGACCTAAGAATTCAGGCTGGTGCTGATATGGGTACCTTATTTGGCACAGTGGTATTGCTTAAGGATAATATAGCTACAATGGATATGCCTACGACAGTTGGTGCAGATGCACTTAGAGATATGACAGCCACCAGGGATGCATTTGTTGTTGAAAAGTTAAAGCAGGCGGATGCTATTATCATTGGAAAAGCTAATCTATCAGAGTGGGCTAACTTTATGTCAGAACCATCAAGCAATGGGTTTTCAGTTGTAGGCGGACCTACTAAGAATGCCTATGGTGATTATGATGCCGGCGGCTCATCTTCAGGGTCAGCAGTTGGTGTGTCACTAAATCTTGCCACGGTTTCAATAGGCTCAGAAACCTGCGGCTCATTAATCTATCCAGCTTCAATGAATGGCATTGTCACTTTAAAACCAACAGTTGGCCTACTTAGTAGAGATCTAGTGATGCCCATAACAGAGGCGCAAGATACTTTAGGTCCAATGGGTAGATGTGTGGAAGATGTGTGGTCAGTATTTCAGGTGACACTTGCCTATGATCAACATGACCCGAAAGCTCAGGCGGCATTAGAATTCAATCAATCGACTTTTGATGAACCACTTTCGGAAGATTATTTTAAAGGGAAAAGGATTGGATTGTTGAAAGAAGCATCAAAAAGACATGAACAATTAACAAGTGAACTAATGGCTTTAGGTGCTACGATTATTGAGCTGGATATCGATCAAGAGAAAGTAGGCATTGATATGATGCCAGTCCTTCGATACGGAATTAAAGAAGATGTTAAGACATTTCTTAACAGTTCCGCTATTAATTGCAATATGACTTGTCTAGAAGATGTGGTTGCCTTTAATAAAATCAATCCTGAAAAAAGTATGCCATATGGTCAAAAACATTTTGAAGATGCGCTTGGTGAAGCTATTACAAAAGAGGCATATGAAAAGAAAGTAGAATCAAACTATAAGATATCATCAGATATTATCGACGGTAATATGAAGCAGTTTAATCTGGATGTGATGGTTTCGTTTGTGACAGATCTGGCGTACATCTACGCAACAGCGGGCTATCCTGCAGTTATTGTACCTGGGGGTTATACACAAGGTGAAGAAGACAACAATCATGCAGATAACGGCTCCGACAATCAAGCGAACAATCTAAACCCTAGTAGAGATGGGGCCGAGTGTCACTCACAATATGGAGAACCTTATGGGGTTACTTTCGTAGGTACATATCTGGATGATGCCAAACTACTTAGATATGCCTATGCCTATGAAAAAGGTACCAAGCATCGTAAAATGCCCAGTACCATTATTTGAATAAGTCTATCTGTCTATATGCATGAATGCTACATATAGAAGTGTTATAAATAAAAGTGATGTAAGTATTAGTGTTAAGTGAATTAGTGTTAAGTGAATTAGTGTTAAGTGAATTAGTGTTAAGTGAATTAGTGTTAAGTGTATTGTGTCATGTATATCGTGTTATATGTATTAGTGCTAC
>JAQICP010000473.1 GCA_027858555.1 Vallitaleaceae bacterium | reverse complement strand
ATCGAAACTAATCCAATCACAAAATAGTACACCTGCCATTTAATCCCAATTCCGACGACAATTCCTGCGATTATCGGACCGATTACTGCTCCAATCCCAAAAAACACCTGGGTCAGATTCACATAAAAACTGGCCTTTTCAGGGTTCAAATCTGAAATAACAGCATTAGTAACTGTCTCAATAATCCCTCCAAATCCACCAATAAGAACCATCATAAGGCAGGCGATTATAAAACTATTGGAGAAAGGAAACAGAATTAAAGAAACCGCAAAACCAGCTGTAGCTATAACAAGAACTGTTTTCTTCCCGATACGATCTGCTAAGATGCCCCCGACTAAAATAAAAGTGACAAAACCAATAAAGTTAGCGGTAAATATAAAACCGGATTGTGATAACGTTAATGAAAATGTTTTTGATATCGATGGTAGCATGGGACTATAAGAAGTCAAAACCATCCCAAAAACCATGGTGATTAAAAAGCATAGATAGGTGACTATTTTATTTTTCATATGAAACCTTTTCTTCATTTATTTTTTCTTTGCAAAAAGCAAATAGGTGCCTAACTCTTATAATAGCATAACTTTCGTACTAGTACACGCCTTCCTTGAATACAACATCATAAGCTGATTTCTTATCATCTGAATCAAGTACGCCAAGTAGCATTTTCACATATTCACTATCGTTGCCTACAGGAATGTCTTTAGCTTCAATTTTTTCTGCCACGTCCAACAAATCCAACATATACTGCTGTACCCTTTTTTTACTAAAAGCCTCCTGCACGGAATGTTTAAATGCAGTTGTCTCGCTAAGTATCTGGTCCTTATCTATGACATTCCTTTCCTTTTCTCTTTTTGTATCCCTTTTAATTCTAACGTTTCTACTTGTGTACAAACTAGCTTCATCAACAATGACTTGAGTAGAGATGTCCATTGCATCTGTAATTTTACGATTCCAATGTCCTGTTGTATCTGCTGACAATACTTTTATTAGTTCTCTGACCTTACCTATAACTGATCGATCTGTATTTAGAAGAAAATCCATCCGGTCTAATGTTGCCTTTGTATATTCTGTATTCTTCTTGTCAATCTCCTTTAGAAGTTGGTCCATATTCTCATATACATCGATAATCTTTACTATTTTCTTCTTCGCATCTTCTACAGACTCTTCTTTAATGCTTTTTTTGGTTAACGACCTTTTTTTTCGCTCTCTAATCCAGACTTCTTCTCCAAGAGATTCCATTATTTGATCACTGTATAACCAATCTTTAAGTAGCGTTAAAATTGGGGTTTTAAATCGATGCACTGAGTCAAAGGTTTTAATAGGATAATAGATCTTATCTGCTAGATTTTCCTTAAATTCATAAAAATGTTCTGTAAGAATCTGATTCATATCCGTATGGTCTGCTAATTGTCTGTGATACCTTCGTATGTTATTATGTAACATTTTTAGTTTATCAAATAAATTTCTTGTCTGTTCATAGGCACTATTAATTGCTGTCTGATAATCGCTTTCCTCTTCCCCTGATAACTTTAACACTGAATAAGTAGAATAAACATATCGGTTATACTGATATATTCGTTAAAATCTGATGAACCCATTTCAATTTCAATCCATCCTGTATCCTTTAATTTTCTAAGAACAAGATATGCATATCCAGATGATGTCCGTTCCGTCATCTCTACTTCCTCTATTTCATTAAAATCGTAGCTCATCATCAAATCATCTAATTGATCGATTAAGAAAATCACCAATTCATTCTTAGATATGCTCCAATCTGTTTGAAAGGCCTGATATAGTGTCAAAAGCGCTTGAAAATATATTTCTTTATTAGGTGATGCTAGCACACTAAAAAAATTAGATGGCACTTGTTTAAATAGCTCCATATTATCTCCTTGAAAATTAATTAAAATTAACTATAATACATCTGATTCTTAGATTTTGGAATATCATCCTGATTTGAAAAAGCAGAAAGTGAATCATATAACTTTTTAGGACATCCACCCTCTTCGGCCATTAATTCTATAGTCTGAGTCTCTGACTTATGTTCTCGAATTATTTTTAATTAATCTTTTAATTCTAGCTCCGTCATTACACACCTCACAAATCACAAATTTATCATTTGAACTAAGTATAATGCAAATAAACTAAGCTATCAAGATGTTGACTCAGTTTATTTGCATTATATTTAGTTTATTTATCCCGTTTTTATACAAGATACATTGTATAAAATCTACTATATTCTTTTCTTTATATTGCTTTAAAAGGCAAACACTTTCACAGTGTGATGTCAGTGTGTGTTCCACTATCATAAGTGGTTTTCACTCAGGGGTACATAATATTACTTACCTATATCAACGGCACATACTCCATCTCGGTATAATTCTATCTAATTATATACGAATTAGATGGGTATGAGAAAAAAGAAAGGCGATATTGAAAAACGCTCAATATCGCCATATTATTCTCTTAGAAACGTTTTGTACATGTTCACTGATAGATGTCGTAATATCTCATCTTTTATAACCTACTTCAAGTTATTAACAGCAGCTCTTTCTATCTCAAGACCTGCAATATATCTTTCCATATATTTTTCAAATCCAATAACATCTTCTGGTGTCGGTTGTGCCACTTTTTTCTCATAGTGACTAAACACTTCTTGATCAAGGTAATCATCTAGTGATTGAAGTTCTTTGGCATTGATCCTATAGGATGCCAGCAAAGCAATACCCCACGCACCACCTTCTCCTGCAGTATTCATAACTGAAATAGGTGTATTCATCGCATCTGCTATAATCTTCTGCCCTACGACCTCAGTCTTAAATAATCCACCATGTCCTAGCATTGAATCCAAGGCTACTTTTTCTTCTTTTAGCAAAATATTAAGCCCTAATTTAAGTGCACCAATGGAACTATAAAGATGCGTCCTTATGAAATTCGATAAGTTAAAAGCACTATCATTACGACGAACAAACAAAGGTCGCCCTTCTTCAAAATGTGTTATATGTTCTCCTGAATGATACCCATAGGATAAAAGACCACCACAATCAGCATCACCTTCTAAAGCTTTTGCATACAATGTACCAAATAATGTCGACTCATCCACTTTACAACCAAAACTATCCAATGCTTCACCAAAGAGATTAACCCATGCATTCAATTCTGTTGTGCAGTTGTTAGAATGCACCATAGCGACTAATTTACCATTAGGTGTATACACTAAGTCTATCTCTGAATAGACTTTACTAAGTTCCTTTTCAAGAATAATCATCGCAAATACAGATGTACCTGCTGAAATATTACCAGTTCTTTCACTAATGCTATTGGTTGCAACCATTCCAGTACCTGCGTCACCTTCTGGAGGACAAAATGGAATACAACCACAAAATTCACCGGAAGGATCCAACAATTTTGCTCCTTCAACAGTCAATTCACCGCCACTATCACCTGCTGTTAACACTTCTGGTAATATCTCTTGTAATTGCCATGATAAGTCACTGTTTTTCACTTGTTCATTAAAGATTCTTATCTTCTTTTCATCGAACTTTTTACTATTTATATCAATTGGGAACATACCAGATGCATCACCTACACCAAGAACCTTTTCGCCTGTTAGTTTCCAATGGATATATCCAGCTAAGGTAGTTATATAATCAATATTATTTACGTGATCTTCATTATTAATAATTGAATGATAAAGATGGGCAACACTCCATCTTAGTGGAATTGGATAGTCTAATAATTCTGTAAGTCTACTTGAAGCTACCATTGTGTTGTTGTTACGCCAAGTTCTATAAGGTACCAGCTGTTGATCATTTTTATCAAAAACCATATAGCCATGCATCATTGCACTAATACCTATAGTACCTGTACTTGAAAGTATCGTATCGTATTGGTTCTTCACATCAGTTTTAAGCGCTAAAAAACTACTTTGGAGACCACTCCAAATATCCTCTAAACTATATGTCCATATATCATCAATATGATTACTACACCATTCATGACTCCCAGATGCAATAATTTCATTATCAATATCAATTAGAACCGCCTTTATACGTGTTGAACCTAGTTCAATTCCTAAATAAGTTTCACCCTTTTCAATCATTTGTTTTAATACAGCAACGTCTTTTTTCATTTTATCCTCCTATTGATGATTAATAGCCTAAAAATTGTTTCATAAATAGCTTTTTGGATTAATGTTATCCAAAAAGCTTCTCTATAAATCATTACTTACACTTCTTTATATTATATTAGACCATCCATTATAATTCAAGGAATATAAAAAATTAGCGAGTTTAAATAGTAATTAGCTTATAGATATCAGTACTGTCTTTCGCGAAATACTTTATTAAAATTACATCCATAAAGAACCTGCATATGTTTAGACGCCTTACCAAAGAGAAGACTTTTAGAACCGCCCTTATTTGAATCTATCTTTTACTTTTACTTATTATTACAATTTAGAATGATTTTACAATGCATTATTATACAATTGTTCACAATTGGGCTAATAACGGTTCTGCAACAATAATGACAGTCTCTGAGTATTACAAAACATTGAAAAAACATTATTCATTGAAGAACTTATCAAAAAACATTCCGACATCATGGATAAGTATGACCCCGAAAAGAGAATCGATCTTATAATAGAGGAGTGGGGTCAAGTTAACTAATATTAAGTACAGTTTCTTTACTCATCATACAAAATCCCGACCGTTGTATACAAAAGCACAATGGTCGGGATGAATTAATCGCCATGATGCAACTAAAATCTGAATTTATTGTGAAATTCTGACTGACTATGTTTCCAAGTCCATTACTTATATCTTATCCAAGTTAGCATTTCCCCGTGTTCTCTATTTCCCCACATACAGTATGGAACAGCCTTGATTTCTATTGGCTTTTCCTTAAGCTGGTATGAATTATACAGTAGTGAATTACTTTCAGCTTCATCAACTGTATAACCAGTGCCTTTAATTTCAACTATGCCACTTAATAAATTTTCATTATAACTTGCTGTTAAATCAAACTCACTAGAAAGCGTAATGGTTGAAAGATTTGGTACATTATCTGCTTCTTCCAAGCAATAGATCATAGGACCTCTTTGAATGGCTACTTTTCCTGCATTTTCACGAACTCTAGGATTCGCTTGCATTAATTCAATGGGCATCATCAGTTCCAATGTAATAGTGTCATGATTTTCCCATTCGCGATTAATAAAGGCATATCCGCGCTTAATACTTACCTGTACTGGTTTATTATTAACCATTACTGTATGGCTTTTACACCACCCTGGAATACGTAGTGCTAACGAAAATTGCTTAGTCGCTTCCACTTCAACTTCAAAGTTGATTACACCAGACCATGGATAGTTTGATTTTTGAATGAGTCCAATTTTATGACCTTGAAGTTCAACATCTACTCTACCACTAATATATAGATGGGTGTAAATCTCGTTCTCTGAAACAGTATAAATATAGGCGCCTATGGACATAAGCAATCTAGCCACATTAGGTGGACAACAGGCACACCCAAACCATTTTTGTCTTGCAGCTTTTACATGTGCCTTAATTGGGCTGTGTTCACACGCTTCTGGCCATACTTCTAATGGGTTCACATAGAAAAAGCTTTTCCCATCCAAGGACATACCGCTGAGAACTGTATTATAAAGTGCTCGTTCCATTTCGTCAGCATAAGTAGCGTTTGCTTCTATTTTGAGCATCCGATGTGCAAAGAAAATAAGACCTATTGATGCACAGGTTTCTGAATAATTAGTATCATTCGGTAAGTCATAATCAAAAGTAAATGCTTCTCCATAAGAAGTTGAGCCAATACTTCCTGTAATGTATAGTTTTTTGGTAATAATATTGTTCCATAAGGTCTTACAGGTTTCTAGCAATTCTTGATCTTTCATCTTACTAGCCAAATCCGCCATCGCTGAATACATATAAACAGCTCTTACTGCATGCCCAACCGCTTCTGTTTGTTGACGAACAGGCAGATGTGTTTGATTATAGTCCTTTTTATACATAAAATCATCTTCAAAATGCTTTGTATAACCTCTTTTTTCTGATTCTATATCAAAGTAATAGGGTTCAGTTCCTCTCGCATCAATAAAATATTGACTTAAGTTCAAATACCTTATCTCTCCTGTCACTTCATAGAGTTTAACCAAGGCCAATTCGATTTCCTGATGACCATCATAACCGTGAATCTTTCCCTCTTCTATACCAAAAGTTTCATCTATATGGTCAGCTAGTTTACACACAACTTTAAGAATTTTGTCTTTTCCTGTTGCTTTGTAATAAGCTGTAGCAGCCTCAATCAAGTGACCTGCAGTGTATAGCTCATGACATTCTCTTAGATTGGTCCACTTAGCTCCTGGTTCTTTTATTGTAAAATAAGTATTCAAGTAACCACTTTCTTGTTGTGCTTTTTCAATCAACTCAATTGCTTCATCAGCAATTTTTTCCCACTGTTCATTCGGATGTATTTCAAGCATATAAGCTATAGCTTCTAACCATTTGGATAGATCGGTATCCTGAAAAACAAATCCATGAAAACTACCACTATGCTCCCCACCAGCAATCTTAAAATTCTGAGTGCAGTAACTTGGCTCTGCATCTTCAATACGATTATTTAATGCATCCCACTGATAAGGTATTGCTACTGTTTCAATGAGTTTAACATATCTTGACCAAAATTCGTCTTCAATTCTAACTTTCTTTAAAGACACTTCATAATAAGTTTTATCAAACATATTCTACTCCTTTTTCCAAAAATATTTATTCAATCGTAAATTGTCCTATCATACCATCCAACTCCAAAGCCATTACGCTAAGTTGGTTTGCTCAGATATTTCACAGTCATTTTAATAAGATCTTTGATTGATGTCAGCTCTTCATCCTATTGCCTCTTCAATTATGTGAAAGTCTCCTTACGATTTCATACCCGTCATAGCAATGCCTTCAATAAAATGTTTCTGTGCAAACATGTAAATGATTAATGAAGGTATAATAACAATTGTAGCTGCAGCCATCATCAATTCCCATTGAGAGTTATATCCGCCAATAAACTGATTCAATCCTAACATCAACGTAAAATTTTTCTCGGAGGATAGATAAATAAGTGGCGCCATGTAATCATTCCAATTAGTTAAGAAGGTTAGCAACCCAACTACGATTAGGGATTGTTTACTTAGTGGCAAAATGACTTTCAAATATATCTGAAAACTACTTGCTCCATCAATATAAGCAGCCTCATCAAGCTCTTTTGGTATGCCCATAAAGAACTGTCTTAGTAAGAAGATATTGAATAAACCTCCCCCAAAAAATGCTGGTACAATTAAGGGCGCAAAAGTATCTGTCAAGTGCAAGTATGACCAACCTACAAAATGTGGAATAATCAAGACTGCATATGGTACCATTAAAGCTGTCATCAATATACCAAAAACTTTATCTCTTCCAGGCCAGTCTAGTCTAGAAAAACCAAAGGCGCATAAGGAACTTGTTATTACTGCCCCAACTATATTAAGTACTGTTATTATGACAGTATTGAAAAAGAATTTTATAAATGGTGAAGATTGAAAGGCTTTTATATAATTGGTAAAAACTATGGTCGATGGAAATATCTTTATATCTTTTGTAAATACATCTGCAGTGGTTGATAATGCTGTTCGAATCATCCAATAAAGCGGGAAAAAGAAAGCCAAAGATAATGAGATCAAGATGAAATATACTATAATTTTACTAATTCTTCGTTTCACTTTTTATTCCCCCTTTCATAGTATACATGCCTATTTTGAATCTTAAAGAAAACAAAAGTGAGTGCACCAATTGCAACTAGTAGGATCAAGGCACTTGCACTAGCTGACCCCATCTCAGAAAATGTAAATGCTTTTGTATAGACATATGGCACGTACAGTAAACCTGCATTCTTTGGTTGCCCCATCAGTACATGCCCAGCTCCGGGTGTCAGTAACGCCGTCTGTACAACAGTTTGGAAAGCATTAATAGTTCCAATAACTATATTAAAGAATATAATAGGAGATGCCATAGGAATGGTAATATGTATCAATTTATGCCAAGAATTTCCTCCATCTATTTCTGTTGCTTCGTATAAATGTCTTGGAATCTGTTGTAAGCCTGCTAAAAATATAACAATGGCATTACCTGTTACCCACAAACTGACTATAATAAATGTTTGTAAAATGGTCTTGTCAGATGACAACCAAGTTGATTGTGGTAATCCAACGAAGTTCAATAATTTATTAATTATTCCAAAGTTAGGTTGTAACAGCCAAACCCAAATTGAGCATCCAGCAGCGAGTGGAATAAGAACTGGTAGAAAGAACATCCCTCTAAAAAAAGATCTAAATTTTATGTTCATATTGAGTAAAACAGCTACAAAAAACGAAAATATGATACTAAGTGGTACACTCCCAAGAACATATAATAATGTTGCTTTTACAGATGGCCAAAAATAGATGTCACGACCAGTAAACATATCTATATAATTCTGAAGACCAAGGAAATCAACTTTCTCTGCTCCAAAAGAAAAATTAGTAAAACTAATGCCAAACGTGAAAATCAGTGGTCAAAGTACAAAAATTAGGAATCCAAGAATAACAGGTGATGTGAAAAGTAATCCTAACATTATTTTTTTACTGACTGCTTTTTTATTACCTTTAGTTATCTGGCCTTTGCTTAACGCTGTCTGTTCCATAACATATCCTTTCTAAAATGGAAGCCGCATTGCTGTGGCTTCCATCTAATAATTTATTTTACTAATTTGGTCGATATTTACTTGTCATATCTTCCTTCATATTCAGCAGCTGCTTGATCAGCAATATCAGATAGTGCCTCAGCTGCAGTTTTATTTCCTAACCAAACTTCATCCCAAGCTGCTGTAACAATTGGTACAAGTTTAGCTTGATTCTTCAAGTAGAATGTTGCTGATGGAACACCATTAGCTAGCAATTGATCTACCATTGCTTCTTTAAATCCTGCTGGATGAGCTGCTGGATTAGCATCAACCCATTGAGCTAAAAGCTCTGGATCTTCATACCAAGCTTTAAGTATAGGCATCCATAATCCACCTTTGTATAAATCAATAGCACCTGCTGGATTGGACATGAATTTAAATAGTTCCCAAGCTTCTTCAGGGTGCTTAGAATCTTTAAATACAACGCTAGCGCCAGAAAGTCCTATAGTTACACTTTTTTCCATCGCTGGAAGTACACCGATATCATAATTAACTGCTGCATTTCCAAGATCTAAGTTAATCCATTGTCCACCAACTGCCATTGCAGTTAGACTATTTTGTAAAGCAACGCTCATGCCTGGTAATGATTTAGCAGCAACTGGATTAGGTGCTACATGATATACGTTAATTAAGTCTGCTAATCTTTGAATTGCTTCTGCTGCTTCAGGTGAGTTAACAGTCAATTCTGAACCATCTTCTGAAGTCCATGAACCGCCATTGCTATAAATAAAGTTAGAGATTGGGTCATTCCAAGTTTCAAACATAACACCATATTGAACAATATTTTCAGGGTCAAACGCTGAATCTAACGCGTTATTGCCATCGCTATCTAATGTACATTTTTGTGCCAATTCTACAAAAGCGTCCCAACTTAAAGCTGTTTCTGCCGTAGTAGGTAGTGAATCAACACCTGCTGCACTAAGTGCATCTTTATTGTAATATAATCCGAAACATTCACCAGCAGTTGCGACACCCCAAGCATTATCTGGTGATACATTGAACCAGATATAGTCAAGATAGTCATCTTTGCTCATGTTAGGATCTTGATCAAGTTTTTCAAATATATTAACGAATTTACCTTCTTTGGAACAAGTTTCACCAAGATCTGCAGTCATATAACCTGCATCAGGAGAATCATCACTCGCTGCCATAGCGGTTAATTTCGCATTGTAATCCGCATTTGGAATTTGTATTGCTTCTACAGTAATATTAGGATTTAACTCAGTAAAAGCTGCACAAGCAGCTTCAATAGCCGCTTTTTCATCAGGACTGCCCCAATAAGTAAACTTTAATGTAATTGCTTCATCTGTCGTTGAGCCTGAAGCATCTGTAGTAACTGTTCCGTCAGCTGTAGTTGTAGTATCTCCTGTAGTAACAACTTCCTTTGAATCTCCACAACCAACTAACCCCAAAATCATAGATGCCAATAATACGGTTGATAATAACACCTTAAACATTTTCATAAAATAAATCCCTCCTAGTTTTTGTAAAAGAGCTGCAGTTCTTTATAAACCCATTATAGAATATAAATCACGCCTAAAAATTGTACTTTTTTTTTATTATTGGACTTTTTATGGTAATACAATTATTATGAATACAATGGCAAGACGATAGAAATTCTAGTGCCTTCTCCAATTACAGATTCAATCTCAATACCATATTCATTACCATAAACTAATTTTATACGACTATCCACGTTAGTAATTCCGATAGAATTTGACTTTTTGGATTGGATTTCCTTTAGTTTTTCATCTGATATGCCACAACCGTTGTCCTCAATAGAAAAACACCTTAAATCTCCCTCAATCCAACAAGTGATTTTTAAATGCCCTTTGG
>JAQICP010000447.1 GCA_027858555.1 Vallitaleaceae bacterium | reverse complement strand
TTCTATGGCTTTTTGAATTCTTATCTCTGTATTCACATCAATTGAAGATGTGGCTTCATCTAATATGAATATCCTAGGGTCAGCCAGTATGGCTCTTGCGATGGAAATCAACTGCTTTTCTCCAGAAGACAATCTTGACCCACCTTCACCGACTGTTGTTTCATAACCCAGTTCTAGCTTTGTAATAAAATCATCCGATTGGGCTAGTGTAGCTGCCTGCTTAACTTCGGCGTCTGTGGCTTCCAGTCTGCCGTAACGAATATTCTCTAAAATCGTACCGCTAAAGAGTAGTGGCGTCTGTAATACATAACCTAGATTCGATTGAACAAACTCTCTGTCTATATCGTCATAGTCCACACCATCAAGGAATATTTTACCAGTGGTTGGTGCATAAAACTTACATATGAGATTAACAATCGTACTTTTACCTGAGCCTGTTTCACCCACAAGGGCAATCTTTTCACCCGCTTTAACAGTCAAATTAAAGTGATCAAGTACCACTTCTCTTTCATCGTATGAAATGTTGATATCTCGAAATTCAATATTACCCTCTATCTTAAATGATGGAACTGGATTTTCCACATGTAGTGAGTGGTCCTCAGTTAGGTGCTTGATGACCCTCTCGGCTGCAGCTTTGGCTGCTTGAGCTTCTGATATGACCCTTGCTACTTGAATCACCGGTTCAAAGAACATAGTGGCGTAAGTAATAAAAAGTATGAGTGTACCAAGCGTCACAATACCACTTTCCCTAAACATACCGCCTGCTGTGATGATGACGGCAACACCAATACTGCCCACATTAAGAGCAAGGGGTGTATAGATACTAGACAAGGTTGCGCTTCGTATGGACTTCACTTTCATCCTACTGGTATAATCTTTAAACTCTTCTGTATTTTTATATTCTGTCACCAAGGTTTTAGAGGTGATGGCACCTGTTATACCTTCATTGATTAATCTGATTACTTCAGAATTAAGGGCTCTAACTTCCTTCTGTGTGAAGAATATCTTTTTTTGAAAATAGAAACTGATCAGTGCCAAAACCGGTACTGTGATAGCTACAAATATGGCCAATTGCCAATTGATAATAAACATACCAACAAGGACCACTGACATAAATGTGAACCCCCACACCAAATCAACAATACCCCAAGAAATGATTTGTGAGAGTTTTCCTACATCTGATGTGATCTTAGATAGTATCTTGCCAACACCATCTAGGTCAAAATATTCAAACTTGTAATCCTGCATCCGATCGAATGCTTCTTTTCGAAGACTATAGGCAATACTTGATTCAAGCTTGCCTGCCCTGATGATGAAAAGCACAACAAAAGTGGCAAATAAAACAATCGCAGTACCATATATGATGCCAAATGTTAACAAACCATCTGTATTTTTAGGTGTAATGAATTGATCAATGGCAACCGTAGTACCATAGGGAATGGCTGCTTCTAAAAGCGCAATCATAATTAACAGCACAGATACTATAATAAAGTCTTTGGTAAAAGGTTTGAATAGTTGAATTATCAGTTGCTTATGTGCTTTAAACATGTTGGACCTCCCTATAATCTGCTTCCTGAACGTCGCAAACACTTCGATAGAAATCATTTTTTTCTTTCAGCTCAGCGTGGGTACCACTATCAGTGATGACACCATCTTCAAGCACATAGATGACATCCGCATCCATGACTGAGGTAATTCTATGTGAAATGAGTACCATGCCTAAGGTATTCTTCAATTCTATAAGAGATTGAATAATCTTTATTTCAGTATCTGTATCAACTGCACTAAGAGAATCGTCAAAGATAATGATTTTAGAATCTTCAATGATTTTCCTGGCAATTGATACCCGTTGTTTCTGCCCACCTGATAGAGATACGCCCTTTTCACCAACCACGGTTTCATAACCTTGCTCAAAGGTCAGGATGCTGTCATGGATGGAGGATATTTTAGCTGCTCGCTCTACTTCGACTCTCCCTAGGTGATCGCTGGAAATCTTAATGTTTTCTTCCAAGGACTTAGCAAATAGAAACGTGTTTTGCATGACTAGAGAGATCTCTTTTCTCAGATGTTCTTTATCAATCGTATTCAGTGGCATCCCATCAAGGGTAATCGTTCCGCTATCAGGTGTTAGCATGCCAATAAGTACATTCGCCAGTGTGGTCTTACCAGAGCCTGTTGGTCCTACAATACCAACCATCTGACCGGGTTTGATCGTCATGGTAATGCCTTTTAATATCTCGGTTTCACCAAAAGAAAAGTGAATATCATGAAGTGCCATGTCACCGCGAATCTCCGGTCTACCACCTGATTTTTCTTCTTGGGTGACACTTAAGATCTCCTGTATTCTACCGCCTGAAATTCTAGCTTTACCAAAATCCGTCAGTAACCTACCCATCATCCTCACAGGCCATATGATCATATTGCCATAGCTGACGAAAGCAATGTAGGTTCCCATAGTGATTTCACCACGAATAACAAAGAATATACCTGCTATTATCGTAATCATAGCTTGAGTGAAACATAGAAAATCAGATATCCCCCAATAAAACCCCATATTCCTAATCAGCTTATAGA
>JAQICP010000429.1 GCA_027858555.1 Vallitaleaceae bacterium | reverse complement strand
TATATGAGTACAAGTTTTAAATCAGATGGGATTCAAGTGCCAAACTATAACGTTGGCGTAGATGTGGATAAAGATCATTGTTTTGCGTTAAGAGATGAGAATTACAGAATAACAGACATCATTATTTTTACTAATTAGAAAAGGGAGAGTACAATGAAAAAAATAATAATTCTAGCAATAGTAGTAGGCATCATATTAAGTTTTAGTGGATGTGGTTTATTCGACAATGAAGCACCATCAATCACTTTTACGGATGGACAATCAATCGAAGTTGAAGTGGGAACAGTATTTGATGTGAATAATTATGTTAGCTTTTCAGACAATAAAGCGGAAGAACCAGTATTAAGTGTAGATAACCAACCAGACACTGATAAAATCGGTGCTTACAGTGTGAGTATTTCTGTCACGGATGAAGCCGACAATGTTAGTACGGAAATATTAGAAGTTGCAATTGTAGATACAACGGCTCCAGTTATTGAACTAGAGGGAGATATTCAGATGCATATTGATTTCAAAAGTAGTTATGATGAACAAGCCGCAACTGTTAGCGATAATTATGATGTATGTGACCTTATAATTGAAGGGGAAGTTAACAGTGATATTATGGGGTCATATACCATTACCTACTTGGCTGAAGATAATTCAGGCAATAAGACTATCGTAGAGCGCACAGTTTTGGTTTCTGATTTAAGTGGTCCAGTTATAACGATAGAAGGTGAAAGCGCAATTCATCTACCACTTGGTAAAGCCTATGAAGGCATACTACCTATAGCTGTAGATGAAGTAGATGGCGAGGTAACCGTTGAGGTAAGTAGTCATGTGAACCATCTTGTAGCTGGCACATATACCATCGTCTATATAGCAGAAGATCAAGCAGGCAATAGAACTGAACTAGAAAGAGAAGTTGTGATAGATCCACTTGTTGCGACCACAGATACAGGCATCGTAACAACCTTGTATGGCATTAGGACATTTTTACATGATACGTTGACAGCAGGTGCTGAGGTAGAGTATGACATAGAAGTCACTAATAACTCAGGAAGGACCATTACAATTCCTTTTATGTACCTGTATGACAACGGTATGGATATAATGACTTATTTTGAGAGAACAAGCATATATGGCGAATTTGAAACGCTTGAGGCAGGAATGACTAAGAGAATTCAATTTGAAGAAGATTATACAGGTAGTTTTAATGATATATTTGATGCAAAAGGTATAACATTTAATTATAACTTTGGAGATGGTGTTACTGGTTTTCCATACAGATTTGATTTTTGTATAACTGATTGCTTGTAGTAACTAGATGCGTTTTATAGAGATGAGATATATCATGATTGCGAAGGTTTGGCTACACAAATCATAACCTAAGAGGATCTTCTGATTTTTGAATCAGATGGCCTTTTCTTATCACACAAGCAAGTCACTTTTTAGATATCTTTATCCACCATCAAGGTAGAACGACATAACTGATAGAAGAATTGTGAGTTTGGCTAGAAGAGCTCATGAGGGGGCTTTTGATGATTAGAAAATCAATTATTTTAGTACTGGTTATTATATTATTGATGACTAGCTGTACAAAAAAAGAAAGTAATACTGGTATTGATAATCTAGATAATGATGTAGTGAGTGTTATCATTAAGGAAGATACGATAGAAGAACTTGAAAGCGTTGAAGAACTTGAAGAAGCTGAAGAAATTAAGGCGAGCGTCGTATATGTATTTGCAGATATTCTTAATGTTCGAGAAGGTAATAGCATCGAATATGAAGTTATTGACCAAGTGTATGAGTATAACTTATTAAAGGTATTAGATAAAAAGAATGACTCAGATGGTATGATATGGTATCTAATCAAGACCTATGATGGCATAATCGGTTGGATAGCAGGATGGTATTGTGAAGCTTTACAACTAGATGAAGGTTATGATGAATTGATCACTGGTAACGGTACGAATTATGAGGCATGGCTAGGATTAACAGAAGCCTATATGCGTATGGAAGCGTATCAAGAAGCAGGTGATACCCTTATTGATACTGCAAAACAAATTATTGAAAACTATGATGAAGCAGATGAAGTTTTGTTAGAAGCGATAGAAGCTTACAAGCTTTTGGTTGATGAATTAGTTGCCAAAGATGAGAGTATTGTATGTTTTAA
>JAQICP010000361.1 GCA_027858555.1 Vallitaleaceae bacterium | reverse complement strand
CATTTACACCATAATCCAGTATAATTGCATCACATACCTTATTAGTTTTTAACCTTTTTTCTAATATTTGTTTGCCTTTGATTACCGTACATCCCATATAAGAATAATTTTTTATCTGCATGGCATATCTTTTACTTAACATTTCGATATTAATATGATTATCAACATGATATCTTTTATTCAATTGATTAATCTGAACGCCTTTTAAAATCGAATCACCAAACAAGCCAATACTTAAGCTCTTTCCCATTGTTTTTACCTCGCTATTAAGAATATTATTTCACGTAGTTTACTTAACTACATCATGAACTATAAGTATCTATTTGTCAAGACATGTATGTGGCAACACGCTTGTAACAAAGAACTAACAATGTGGAAGAAAGCAATCAACCTAGTACATGATATGACTAGGCAATCGATACTTTTCACCACTAGCGAGTAAAAGCGCTGGCAGTATGATCGAATGAAAAGGAATGTTGTCCTTGCCATGAACATAGTAATGCCGCGCATCCTGTGACCATATTCTCTGAAAGACTTCCTGGTCACAGCCCACCGCAAGATAGGACGAAGACAGATACCCAAGCACGTTCTCTGCCCATATGTAGATCTTCTTATCCGTGTAACCATCCTTTGGGACATCAATCCCCCAGTCCAAATCTCTGGTAATTGCTCTATCCCGAAGTCCCTCATTGATATACCGGTTGGTGAAGCAAATAGCATTTTTACGCCAACCAATACTATCATTAACTAGATAGGTCAATTCCTTTTCAAAATCAGTGATCCTTAGATATAGATGTTTTGACGTGATAAACCTAGGGACATGGCCACAATCAGAACATTGAATATCTATGATGTCTGGGGCTTCGCTAATCTGACCACAATGGTCACATTGATCACCACGACAAATGCCTGCGCAGTTTGGACACACGCCAACCACTAGCCTGTCTGGCAGAAACCGCCCACAATGGTCACAATACGGGGTAGGCTCTGCCTTTTCATAGATATGAGGACTTTCATACAACTTCTGATGAAATGCCATTACAAAGGCCTTATGGCCCTTAGAGGATGTCTTGCCATAATAATCATAACTAAATCCAAGGTAATTAAAACACCTGACAAATTCATCATGATACTGATCACTAATCGCCTCAGGCGATTGACCAGACGCCTTGGCCCGAATGGTCACAGGCGTACCATGACAGTCACTACCAGATACATAACATACCTGCTCGCCTGCTAACCTGTAATATCTCGCTATGATATCCCCTGATAACAAGCCTGCTATATGTCCGATATGTAAAGAGCCATTTGCATATACCCATGCACCGTCGATTAATATATCCATGATCTTACCTCTTTTCTTCATAAAACCCTAATTGTTAGTATCCACGTAGAATTATCTTATTGCAACAAAAAACCCTCACCTCCAGAAATTGAATTTCTGAGGACGAGAGTTATACTTCGTGGTACCACCTCAATTTACTTAGTTCTTGCGATACTAAGCCTTATTGTGTACTTCAGATAATTCTGATGTATACACTATCGCTGTAATGGGCGAACACGTCGTAGCCTATAGGGAAACCCTAGTCGGTACGCAACTCCAAGATCATATTCAACAATTCGGATAGTGCCTATTCTCATCTCACTAGGCTCTCTGTAAAAATCGTCCATGTTTACTCTTCTTTTCATCGTCTTTAAATTATCACTGATTCTATACTAAATACTTACATATATCAACATCACTTGTTCAATTACTATTACAAACGCCACTTATTCGCTTGGCATATAAGTACTGCTTTCTCGGTTCTTCTTCCTTTATTGCCTTTATTACTTCTACAATCTACACTGACTACATTGCTTTTTTTACTTATATCACTTTTACTGTTTTAGTGCTTTTAGTGCCTCTGCTACCTTACTTGTCTTTTCTGTCTTTTCTGTTCTTATTTCTCTGCCCTCTTCATTGCCTTATCTCGTAATTCTTTCATCATCTTAAGGACTTCGTCTTTCTTAGCAAGAAGCGCTGTCATAGAATTATACATAAGACCGTCATGACGATCACCCTTCTCTATGAAGTACATGGAGATACCGCCAAGGCCAACGTGCGTCCCAACAACAACACCCATCTGCATAATATAGACATCACCTGTGAACTTGGTTTCTCTAAGCAGCTTGATTTTCAGATTCTCTGCAACAGCTTGATCAGAGGTATAGCCGATGATGACAAAATTGGTTAACTCCATGTCAACACGTCGATTAAACTCATCAATATAGTGACTTAGCACTTTCTTACTGCCTCTAACTTTTGCTACTATTGCACCTTTACCATTACGCATGGACATAATCGGTTTTACTTTGAGAATTTTTCCTATCATGGCACTTACGTTGGTGAGTCTACCACTTTTGATCAAGTTATCTAAATCATCAACTGCTAGAAAATGCTTTACATTCGTTTTGTATGTCTCATTATAATCGATCAGCTCTTGAAATGTTGCACCTTGTTCACGTAACAAGGCACTTTGTATAATAAGATACCCGCTACCATGACTCATGCACTTAGAATCCACCACATGAATCTTGCAGTTTTGGTGCCTGCTGTTATCCTCTAAATATTCCTTCGCTAAAATAGCCGACTGATAGGAACCACTTGTTCCGCTAGACATGCAGATACACAAAATCTCGTCATGTCCAGCTGAAAATGCTTTCTCATATAAGTCAATAAATTCCTGAGGACTAGGCATTGCCGTTGTAGGCAGTACCTCTAATGAACTTAATATACTATAAAAATCGTCTGGCTTTAGTTCCGTTCTATCATTATATACCTTATTCTCAAAATTAATACTTAGTGGCGCTATACTGATATCATATTTTTCGACAATTTCATTAGTCAAATCACATGTTGAATCTGCTATAATTTTTATCATATGACCTCCTTCAACATGACCTACTTATGTATTAAATAAGTCTTCTATACCTCATTTTAGCACTCTATTAGAACGACGTAAACTACTGGTTTTTAATAGTTAGCTATTCTTCTTTTAAAATGGAGTACTGGATTAGTTCTTGCCACTGACCATCTTTGAATC
>JAQICP010000355.1 GCA_027858555.1 Vallitaleaceae bacterium | reverse complement strand
GGATAACATCTCAACCCTGATGGGGAAGTCTTTCATCCGTTGAACAAAGTTATTGTAATGTTGCTGCGCCAATATGGTGGTAGGTACAAGATATGCCACTTGTTGATTATCTTGCACCGCCTTAAACGCAGCACGAATCGCGACCTCTGTCTTACCGTAACCTACGTCACCACAGATCAGTCGGTCCATAATTTTGTTGCTTTCCATATCATTCTTCGTATCTTCAATGGCAGACAATTGGTCATCTGTCTCCTCATAAGGAAATAACTCCTCAAACTCAACCTGCCAAGATGTATCAGTGCTAAATGAATAGCCCTTTGTTACTTCTCGTTTGGCATACAGTCCAATTAATTCTTCCGCCAAGTCTTCAACAGCGGCTTTAACTCTTGTTTTGGCTTTTTTCCACTCAGTGCCATTTAAGGCATTGATTTTAGGCGTCCTGCCTTCGGCACCTATATATTTTTGTATCACGTCCAGCTGACTGGTGGCGATGTATAAGTTACCACTGTCTTTATAGGATATTTTGATGAAATCCTTCTTTATGCCTTCTATCTCGATATTTTCAATGCCACTGAATATACCAACACCATAATTCTCATGAACCACATAGTCCCCAACTTTCAGTTCGGTGAAACTATTGATAGCACGACCTTTTTTATACTTCTTGCGCTTTGTTTTCTTTTTTTCTTTTCCCATGCTTTCTGTTTCAGATAGCACGATCATTTTAATATGGGGGTACTCAAAACCTTTGTGTAAACCACCAAATGCCACTGCTATCTTGCCTGGTACTAAGGGCACAGTTTCATTTTCAATATAAAAAGCTGACACATCAAGTGCTAATAATAAATCTACCAGCCGCTTCGCCCTGGTTCAAGTACCGGTTAAAAACAGAATTTTATAATCTTTGCCAATATAGTATTTGAGGTCTTTAATCCATAATTCAAAGTTTGGATTATAAGCATTGACCGATTTGGACAATACCTCATGACGCACTTTAAAGGGCAGCAGGTTTTCATTCTGATACAAGGTACTCATCAATATGGCTGTGGAATTTTCGATGAACTTCAGTATGTGACTTGGCTGATGATACACTTTCATTTGACTAGGTAGCAGGTAGCCTTTTTCCAAACGGTTTTTCATACTCTCATCAAATTCAGTTTTAATGGTGGTCAGTCTTTGTTTGATTCTTGCGGGTTCATCCAGATAGATAATGGGCTCATCAAAATAATCCATAATTGAGACAATATCTTCTTCTTCGTAGTAATAGTAGATCTGTCCCTCTATGCCATTGAAGTTCCCGTTATTATTGACCTTCTCAAGTAAGGCACTCACACTTTTATCAAGATGTTCCAAGATAACCGGTTCCACATTATTTTTAACCAATTTATTTCTGAAACTGGTGTGCTCTTTTTGGATGCGCTCTCCTGCCAACTTGATGTTTTCATCATTAACTAACATCTCGCGAGCTGGCATAACCATGATTTCAGTCACGTCGTACATGGTGCGCTGAGTTTCAGGATTGACAGAACGCATGGAGTCGATCACGTCACCCCATAATTCTATTCTAAACATCTCATCTGAGTTAACAGGGAAGATATCAATAATACCGCCACGTATGGCGAACTGTCCCCGACTTTCTACCTGAGAGGTCCGTTCAAAACCCATCTGTGAAAGCTTCATAATCAATTCATTCATTTTAATTGTATGATCAGATGTTATATGTAATATAGATGCAGCAAATAAAGCCTTGTGTACGATGCTATCAAGAAGTGCTTCAATGGATAAGACCACTGTGACAGGTTCGTTCATGACCAGTTGATTGATGACATCTAGTCGTTCTCTTAGAAGATCGTTACTATGAACATCTGCACTATAAAAAATCATATCCCGTGCTGGATACAGATATACTTTGTCCTTTTCAAAGAAACGCAAGTCTTCTACCAGTTCCTTAGCTCTCATCTCATTGTAGGTGATGACTAATTTCTGCTTGTTTCCAGAAAGACTGTGAATCATATGTGCTTTTGCTGCGTCAACGATACCCGTCAAATAAATGGGGGTATTGCCCCTTGCAATATCTACCTTGGTACTGGCGTAGGCCTCCAGTTCAAGTAGTGGTTTAATGATATTTTCCATTGGTCCTCCTATAATGTCTAGACATAGACACGTCAATAGGTCTTAGTTAGCACTAAGACCCACATTAATTATATGAAATTCTCACTATTTTTAGTATGTATATGTATGTATTAGTCATCATATATCAGTATTACATTTATTCCAAGTGTAATCCTAGGTCATCTTGTTTCATCTATGCTTCGTCGTGTTTCATCAAAGGGTTGTCTAAATCTCATTAAGGTTTCGTCTAGGTTTCATCAAGTGTAAACATCTGATCTAACTTATACAGTAACGTGAAGTCACCTTTAGCTTTCACCATGCCTGTCATAAATGCTCTTTGAATGGTCAATTTACCGTTTAAAATCTTTCTTAGTATATCATACTCCAGATTAATATATACATTATTTTCTGGCAATTCTCCATAGCGGCAACGTAGTTGTCCACTGGTGAACACCATGTTGAAATTCTTAGAAGGATGGTCATCAATGATCCATTGGATTGATGCTGAAAGATCTTGCTCTTTTTTGGTAAAGCTTGTCATGAAACGTTCAGGTTCATTCAAGCTGGCTTCTTCCGTATTCTTATTGATTTTTTTCTTGAAAAGCTCACTAATATCTTCTATGTCTTTCTTTTGTTTCTCCATATAAGCATCATAATTAGGAATAAGCGTAGACGGCTTATGATTAATAATTTCAACCTCGTTATCACTTACTGGATTAATATGGCTCTGTTCAACTTCAATATATATCTTATTGCTACGGATGCTACTTGGCAGTGGTGTTCTTTTTTGATTGATAATACGATAGAATTCCTCGGCTTTTTTATCCACAGAAAGTCCTAATGCCTTATCCGTTTCAAAGGTAACCACATTCTTGATAGATGCACAAAGATGTGTACCTTCAATGCCACCTAATATCTCCCAAGAACGAATCATATGATGGTAGGCATCCCGTTCATACATCTGCTTACTAATGACAACACCCATTAGATAACAACGGCCAAATATGGCTTGATTACCAAAAGCATAGCAGTCATCAAGAAATAGCTGCATTCTACCGCCAATGCCGAACCATGTGACCGTCGTAGCTAATATGACACCATCAGCAGTTGCCACTTCTTCAAGAAAATGCTTAATGTTATATTCATTGGCTAAATCCAGACGTATGATATTCGTATTAAGTTCTGCAAGGACATGACTAATGCGATGAATGACTTCTGCCGTTGGATCATCCGTATATCCGGTACTCCCATTGACAATAATGACCTTGATGCGATTATCTTCAAGGATCTTTTTTTGATCTTTTTGAGATGCTTTACCTTCGCTTTTAGTCATCTGCTTCTTTTTAGGTGCAATGTTGTACTTTTTCTTTTCAACTTCCTGAGCGTGGCGCTCATCCCGGTTCATATGATCCCAAAGGGTTCTTATAACTTCTATGTCTTTTTCAATCGTTTGATTTTTGTCATTAGGGTCGTGCATGGGTAATAAGCGGTATTTGCTATTGCCAAAGTCTTTGGTTAATAATTTACCTCTGGTTTGTTCCAACATAATGTGCTCATCTTCCATAAAAATTCTGAGCACATCCTGTCCAAGCGGTACAACAAAATCGGGCTTGATAATCTCCAACTCTTTTAATATATATTCTAAGAAGAATTTCTTTTCATCTTCAGTAACATCTCTTTTTATGATTCGACCTGTTCGTTCATTAACTTTGTAAGGCTTATATTTAATTAGTTCTGTGATGTAAATCTCTTCCAATTTCAGGTCAATAGATGATAATATTTCCTGAAATACAGTGCCTGTTTTACCATAGAATGTGGCACCCTCTTCTTCTTCAATATCCGTAGGCATATAGGCAATAAAAACTACCTTAGAATCTAAAGAGCCACTGCCTTCAACCAGACGATGAATCTCTTGGGTTCTCTCCGTTATAATGCTGCTACATGATTTGTATAATACTTTAATAGCCTTTTTTTTGCTTGTAATATCAGCCATGTCTACTCCACTTCTGCTTGTACTTGACTCTTATAATTTCTAAGGACAATTAATGTTATGATAATGCCGCCAATAAAGCCACCTATATGTGTACCAATATTTACCAACTCATTGGATATGCTAAAAGCAATGCCAATTAAAAAGAAAATTAATATACTGATATCACTTAATCCATGCATTGGTTTTCTTGTTAGTTTTGAATAAATCACTAAACTGCCTATGATGCCATAAACCATCCCACTAGAACCAACGGTAATGGTATCTGACCCTTTAATTAAGCTCATAAGGCTAGTAAACAGACCCGCAAAAATACTGGAACCAAATGCAATGACTAAAAACTCCCAACCCTTAATGAATTTTTCAAGTTTTGATCCAAAATAGAAAATAAAAACGCTATTAATGAGCAGATGCATAGCACTTACATGAACTACATAGTAACTGAGTAAACGCCAATATTCAAAGGTCTAAAAAACTTTACCGCCTTCAAGTCCACCGAACTGCACAAAACCTCCTCTACTAAAAGTACCACTAATTAATTCCATCAATATGAAAACAGCTAATATACTGACATTCAAAACACCTGATAGATAGGCGGTTTTATTTTTTTCATGGATTTTGTAACTAGGTAAATCATCATGTTGGATGGTAGTAGAGATGGTATATTCCAAACCGATTAAATGTTTGATCTGTTTCCTCGGAATGACCAGTTCGTGATAAGTTGTGTCAACAATCCAATGGGCATCAACAAATTCATCATCCAAATCAATAGGGTAATTAACATCTCGGTAAATCATATCGGGGTTCTTAACTAATAATAGGTTAAGCAAGAAAACCCTTTCAGCACCCACATCAGAAAATTGTCTCTTAGTTAATTCTCGATACGCCATATAGCGTTCATAATCAAATGTATATTGGTCGCTGAGTTCGATGACGTTGATAAGATATAGGTTTTGCAATTGGTAGGTTGCATACATTTTAACAGTTTGACTATCCGTTGGAATTGATTGGTACTCCAATGATTCAAAATAATACGATATATCTTGAAATACAGTACTGATCATCCTATCCCCCCACTTCTATTGTCTGTTTATGTTAAGCAATCTATAGTTTTAGCTTATCTATATAATAAACTTAAACTAAATACTATTCAACTTTAATTTAATTATTTTTTATATTTAGGGAACTTTTTCATTTAAAAAAAGAATGACACCTTGTTTAGCACTGATTTTCAAGCTAGTTTTACTGGTATTGCCAAAAAAAGCGACTCCCTTTTACAGAAGTCACTGTACTTAATAAGATATGAATTGCTTTATTCAAAGTCTAATACCTTTAACCAATGTATATGTTCTGATCACGATTCGGACCAACGCCTACCATTGTAATCTTTGTGCCACATAATTCTTCGATACGTTTGACATAGGCCTTTGCCTCTGCTGGTAAATCTTCGTAGCTTCTTAAGTGACTGATAGGACCCCAACCTGGCATTTCTTCATAGATTGGTTCACATAATGCCAACTCTTCCAGACTAGGTGGAAATTCATTGATAATCTCCTCGCCTTTTTTATATGCAACACAGATCTTAATAGGTCCAAGATCAGAAAGGACATCAATCATATTGAGGGCAATAGCAGTTAAAGTACTGGTTCTGACTGCATACTTACCAATAACTGCATCAAACCATCCAACTCTTCTTGCACGTCCTGTTGTTGTGCCAAACTCATGGCCAACATCTTGAATCTGCTTTCCGGTCTTATCAAACAATTCTGTTGGAAATGGTCCTTTACCAACCCGGGTCACATAACCTTTCATAACGCCTATGCTCTCTTCGATAGCTGTTGGTCCAATACCTGAACCGACACATACGCCACCTGTTACCGGATGTGAAGATGTGACATAAGGATAAGTCCCAAGATCGATGTCTAGCAAAGTGCCTTGCGCGCCTTCAAACAAGACTTTTTTACCCGATGAAACAGCTTCATGAACCAGCACGGTTGTATCTGCAAAGTACTTGCTTAATATGTCTCTATAGCCTCTATATGCTTTTATAATCTCATCTGCATCAACCGTTGTATCTTGTTCATACACATATTTGATGATTTTATTTTTTATTTCTACATTCTCTCTGACTTTTTTTTCAAATAAACTATCATTCAATAAGTCACAGACACGAATACCACATCGTTCTACTTTATCCATATAACATGGACCAATGCCCTTTTTAGTGGTTCCGATATCATCATTGCCCCTATAGACTTCTTTAATGCCATCAAGTATCTTGTGATATGGCATAACCAGGTGAGCTCTTAAGCTAATTTTCAATCTATCCGTTGAAATACCTTTTGCATGAAGCCCCTCAATTTCTTTGATGATGCCTTCTGGGTCAATTACCACACCATTACCAATGATACATTCCTTATTAGGATACAGTATGCCTGATGGAATCAAGTGAAACTTATAAACCTCATCATCTACTGAAACCGTATGGCCTGCATTGTTACCGCCTTGTGATCGTACTACTACATCTGCTTTTTCTGATAATATATCTATGATTTTTGCTTTTCCCTCGTCGCCCCATTGAGCGCCAATAATAACTAGTGTTGACATATTATTGCTCCTTTCTTGAGAGGATTTCTCTTGCTGCAACAACACCCGCAACAGATGCTTGAGCAAGCCCTCTAGTAATTCCTGCACCATCACCAACAGCAAAAAGGTTGGTGATTTGTGTTTCTAAATTATTGGTTAATGCTATTCTTGAAGAATAGAATTTAACTTCAACACCGTACAATAAAGTATGCTTTGAAAATACACCTGGTGCTACTTTATCCATAGCTTCTAACATCTCAATAACACCAATTAGGAATCTATATGGTAGAACTAAACTTAAATCACCAGGCACCGCGTCCATAAGTGTTGGTTTTACCAAACCTCTTTTTAATCTTTCGGTTGTCGTTCTTCTACCGTCTCTGAGATCGCCTAGGCGTTGTACAATAACGCCGCCTGATATCATATTGGATAGATTCGCAATAGACTTGCCATATTCAATAGGTGCATCAAATGGCTCAGTGAAGTTCTTACTGACAAGCAATGCAAAATTGGTATTCTCAGACCGTTTATCTGCATAGGAATGACCGTTCACTGTCTTTATACCCGAATTGTTTTCGAGGACTACTTTACCGTAAGGATTCATACAGAAGGTTCTAACACGATCGTCAAATGAATTTGTATAATAGATCATCTTACTTTCATATAAATCATCGGTAATATCCTTCATAACAACAGCAGGTAACTCCACTCGAACGCCGATATCAACAGCGTTAGTTTTTGAGTCAAGTCCAATCCGTTTTGATTCTTCTCTAAACCATTCAGACCCTTCTCGTCCTGGTCCTGCAATCACATAATCAGCATAATAGGTTTCACCTTTACTCGTTTTTATACCTTTTACAATTTTATCTTCTACAATAATTTCTTCAACTTTAGTATTAAACTGTATATCTATTATTTTTAGCAACTTATCTTGCATGTTTCTTAGTATCTCAAAACACTTGTCCGTGCCTAAATGCTTAACAATTGCTGGAATCAATTTAATATCAGCAGCAGCACAAGCCTTAGCAATATGATATACTTTATCCATATCCTCGCCATGTATTTCCTCTGTGCCACCAAAAGCCACATATTTTTTATCAACATAATCTATTAATTTTAATAATTCATCATTATCAATATATTCATCAAGGACGCCACCAAAAGCTGTTGTAAGCGTAAGCTTACCATCTGAAAATGCACCGGCACCACCCCAACCACTGACAATAGAACAGGGATTGCAATCCGTACATACACTACCCTTGTCAGCACTAGGGCAATTACGCTTTTCAATATTACGACCTTTTTCGACAAGTAGGATCTTAAGGTCTTCTCTATGCTCCATCAACTCAAGTGAAGCAAATATGCCAGCAGGTCCACCGCCGATTATAATAACATCGTAACTTTTGTTACTCATAATACCACCACTTTTCTTTTAAAATAGTCAAACCTATTTCACGGTCCTTATCGATAATAACAAAAAACACGAAGAAAATCAAGTGTTAAGTCCGATCATTATCTATATTTTTCATAAAATTGTTCGGATTCATAATATTAACTACATAAAATCGATATAATAGTAATTTAACTTTACAATCTGCCATTTAATTTAGTATACTTAGGTTGAAGAACAAAGTGTACCTCCAGTACGCGATTTCTCGTAGAGAATTGTTCTCATGGAAGGTTCCTTTGGGGAACGTTCCTACTGAAGAACAAAGCGTAACTCCAGTACGCGATTCTCTGTAAGAGAATTGTTCCAGGAGGAAAGTTCTGCTTTTTCATAGGAACTTTCCTGACTGAAGAACAAAGTGTACCTCCAGTACACGTTTTCACGAAGTGAAA